>CALCTE010000135.1 GCA_937893885.1 uncultured Clostridia bacterium
CTCAAGCTTTTAACGCGGATGAAACTTGTATAACAAAAGATAAATTCATTAGTGAAACATATGATGGCTATATTTATCCTTCAAGTCTTGAGGTAAAAGATTTTGTTGGCTATAAGTTCATATATGATAACAACAGTTTTATTGCAAATTTGTGTTTGCATGAATTTGAGGATTGCCTAACAATTCTATATGAAAACATGCCTGAGGTTTTAGATATTGAATTAGGCAATATAGAAGAATGATAAATATCAATATAGCAAAATGCTTTGGTAGACTCCCTACCTAAAGGGACAACTGTGGAATGCGTGGCAGTTTTAACGAGGTAACTCTATGAACGAACCCATCGAAATCCGGGAAGAACGCCTCTCTCCCGAAGAATACATCGACTTTCTGAAACGGACGGATCTCGGTTCGCAGTACCCTGCGGAACGGTTCGAAGAACGGATCGCGAGACTTGTCCGGAATGTCTCCGTCAGCCTTGCCGCACGCACGGAGGACGGCACCCTCGTCGGCGTCCTGTTCGGACTGACCGACTTTGCCTACTGGCTCTACGTGACCGACCTCGGCGTTGACCGCGCCTTCACCCGCCGCGGCATCGGAAAGCGGCTGATGAAGACCGCCCATGAACTCGCCGGAGGCGAAAAGGACATCGCGGTCTACCTGATCGCGAACGAAAACGCCATTCCCTTCTATGAAAAAATCGGCATGAAAAAATCCGTTGACGTCATGCAGTACAGCAGCATCGACTGGACGGAATTCACCGTCAAATGAATCGGAATACCATGAATCCTTACATTAAACATCTGGACCGCATTGAATTTCTCATCACCCTCGCCTGCACGGGACGGTGCCGCCACTGTTCCGAAGGCGATCACGCCGGATGCGGCGTCTCCCTCGACGGTGCGGCGGCCGCCTCGCTCGTCACAAGAGTGGCGGAAAACTTCCCCATCGAATCGCTGATGACGTTCGGCGGCGAACCGATGCTTCATCCCGAAGCTGTGTACGCCATCCATCGCGCGGGACGCGACGCCGGAATCCCGAAGCGGCAGGTCATCACCAACGGCTTTTTCAGCCGGGATGCCGTGAAAATCCGCACCGCCGCGGAAATGCTTGTGCGGAGCGGAGTGAACGATATTCTCCTCTCCGCCGACGCGTTCCATCAGGAAACGATACCGCTTGATGTGGTGAAGCAGTTTGCCTCAGAAGCAGAGAAGTGCGGCATACCGATCCGCCTTCAGCCTGCGTGGCTGGTAAGTGCGACGGATGACAATCCGTACAATCGAAAAACAAGAGAGATTCTCGGCAGCTTTGCGGATGTGAAAATTCCCGTGGGAGAGGGAAACGTCATTTTCCCCGAAGGGAACGCGCTAAGATATCTTGCGGAGTATTTTACGGACACTCTCCCCGAAAATCCGTACGCGGAGGATCCTCGCGACGTGCGTTGCGTGTCGTTCGAGCCAAATGGCGACGTCCTCGGCGGGAATGTGTATAGAAACGACATTATGGAAATTATAAAGGATTATGCTCCGTAAAGGAGAAAAAATATGACCAACCAAGAAATATTAAAAATCGCGATGGCGCAATCCGCTATTGACCTTTGCGCTGCGCCCGATGACTTTGAAAAGAGCGAGAACGTGGTCGTCACGTCGCGTGAGAGCGAGGGTGCAAGGCGGTATTTGAAGCTGCCGTTTTCCTGTCAGCTGGTGTCGTATGGCAACAACGTGGTGGCGTCGGTGTCGCCCGAATTCCGTGAGATCGCCGAGAATTACATCAACAAATATCCCGTCGAGCATCTGTTTGAAACGCCACATTTGCACGCGCTAAACGAGAAATTGATGGAAAAAGGGCAGAAGATCTGCTTTATGGCGGAGTATTTTTTGCCCGATGTGAACGCTCTGCGTGCTCTTGATTGCCCTTATGAATTACGGCTTTTGACACAGACCGATTTTGCCGACCTATACCTACCCGAATGGAGCAATGCACTCTGCGAGAAGCGCAAGCAGCTTGATGTGCTTGGCGTTGGCGCGTACAACGGTGGCAAGCTTGTCGGTCTTGCGGGCTGTTCTGCTGATTGCGACACCATGTGGCAGATCGGTATTGACGTGCTTCCCGCATATCGCAGGCAGGGAATTGCCTCGGCGCTCACGAGCCGCCTTGCTGTTGAGATTTTAAAGCGGGGAAAAGTGCCGTTTTACTGCGCCGCTTGGTGCAATATCAAATCCGTCCGCAATGCCATACGCTGCGGTTTCCGTCCTGCGTGGGTGGAAATGACGGCAAAACCCTGCGAGACGGTGGATGGAATGAACAAATAAGAGATTGACGAGGGGTACCGATGCAAATAAAAAGAGTTGTGGTTGCACCTTATGAGGAAACGTGGAAAACTGCTTTTGAGAAAATCAAGAACGAGATTGAAGCTGAAATCGGTGATTTGGTTCTCGGTATTGAACACGTCGGGAGCACATCGGTTGAGGGCATGTCTGCCAAACCTTGCATTGATATGGATGTGATCATCAAGGATTATTCGGTATTTGATGAGATTGTCGGCAAGCTGGGAGCGATTGGATATATCCACGAGGGTGACCTGGGTATCCGGAACAGAGAAGCGTTCAAATACACGAACAAGCCGCACTTGATGAAGCACCATTTGTACGTATGTCCGCAGGATTCCGAAGAATTGCACCGCCACATTATATTCCGAGATTTTCTGCGACAGAATATTGAAGCTGTCAGGGAATACAGTTCGGTAAAAGAAAAAGCCGCGGAGTTGTATCCCAACGATATAGATCAATACATTGCATACAAATCTCCGTGCATTGAGGAATTATATAAAAAGTGTGGTTTGGAATAAACAAATTCCAATTATATGAGGTGAATAAGATGATCGATATTTCGGTTTGGACGAAAATCTTCTTGCAGACATTAAATGAGACCTTTGGCAATCGTGTGTGGTTTGTTGGCTTGCAGGGGAGTTATGGTCGTGGTGAAGCGCAAGATGCAAGTGATATTGACATCGTCGTAATACTTGACCGGCTGTCCGCCGCGGATGTTCAAGTCTACAACAGGATGCTCGACAGCTTGCCCCACAGAGAGATGATTTGCGGTTTCCTTTCGGGAAAGGATGAGCTTCTTCATTGGGAGCCTTCCGATCTTTTTCAGTTTTATTATGATACAACCCCGATAAAAGGAAGCCTTGATGAATTGCTTGCGGTCATCGATGAAGCAGCTGTAGGCAGGGCGATCAAAATCGGTGCTTGCAACATCTATCATGGGTGCGTGCATAATATGTTGCATGAGAAGAGCGACGACGTTTTGTGCGGCCTATATAAATCCGCCTCCTTCGTCGTGCAGGCGATCGTTTTTCGGCAGACCGGAAATTATATCAAACATCAAAAAGAATTGCTGTTGGTTGCTTCTTCCGATGAACAGGAGATCGTTAACACCTTTTTGGCTTTGAAAAATGGCGGAGCGGTTGATTTTTCCGTGGCATCCGAAGCTTTACTTGCCGTTGCAAAAAAGTGGATTACCGAAAATTGAAGGAACGGGAGCAAATAGTATGGATCATGCAAAATTCAGATATGCCAATGAAAACGATGCGCCTTTGATATTGAGCTTTGTCAAAGAGCTTGCAGCGTACGAAAAAATGACCGATCAAGTAGTCGCAAGCGAGGAGTTGCTCCGCTGTTGGATCTTCGAGAAGAAGAAAGCAGAGGTCATTTTCGCCTTGGAGGATGGCAAAGAGGTGGGCTTTGCGCTCTTCTTTTACAACTTCTCCACCTTTCTCGGCAGAGCGGGCATCCACCTCGAAGACCTTTACGTAAAGCCCGAATATCGGGGGCTCGGACACGGGAAGGGGCTGATTCGAGAACTTGCCCGCATCGCCGTGGAACGAGGCTGCGGAAGGCTTGAATGGTGCTGTCTCGATTGGAATAAGCCAAGCATTGATTTTTATCTCTCCCTCGGCGCCGAACCCATGAGCGAATGGACGACCTATCGCTTGACAGGGGAGGGGCTTAAGAATTTTGCCGAAGGAAAGTAAGAAAATTATGATTTTGTAAATAAAACGCCTTGTTCTCCGCCCGTGGCGCGAGGAGGATGCGGAAGAATGATACATATACGCCAGCGACCCCGAGGTTTATGCCGTCTGCCCGAAAGAGAACGGTAAGCCTAACCAAGCTTCAAGTGTACATCACGGAGAACTACTACACTTGCAACGACGAGATTCTCGCGGGGCTTGGCGAGGTATACGTTGCCGACGAGCGATTTAAGAAAAATATTGACAAGTACGGCGAAGGAACTGCGGAATTTGCGGCAGAGGCCATCGCGGTCTATTGCAGAAAGGAATCATCATGGCATTCAAACTGATCGACATCGAAAACTGGGAGCGCAAGGAGTTCTACGTGCACTTCATCGGTGAGGTGGTATGCACCTATTCCGTCTCTGTCAACCTCGATATCACCAATATCAAAGGGCAAAAGCTGTATCCCGCCATGATTTGGCTGCTGACGAAAACCGTCAACGATATGCCTGAATTCCGCACGTCTCTGACCTCGGAGGGGCTGGGCATCTATGACGATATGCACCCCATGTACACCGTTTTCAATAAGGAAAACAAGAACTTTTCGGGCATTTGGTCGTATTTCTCGGAGGATTATGACACGTTCCTCCGAAGCTATGAGGAAGATGCCGCCATATACAGCACGTCCACACGCTACGCGCCCAAGGACGGAACACCGGTCAATTCCTTCAACATCTCCATGGTTCCGTGGCTCGAATTCACGGGATTCAACATCAACGTGTATGATGAAGGCAAATTCCTTCTGCCCATTTTCACCATGGGCAAGTATTTTGAGCGCGACGGCAAACGTATGCTTCCCCTGGCCATACAGGTGCATCATGCCGTTTGCGACGGCTATCACGTAGGGATGTTTGTGGAGAGATTACAGGGATACATAGATAACTTTTCAATGTAAAACCGCAACAATTTCAATTTATGAAAAAACACATCGCAAACATCATCACGGGCTCGCGCATTGTATTCAGTTTGTCGCTCTTGTTCATACCACTGTCATCGGCATGGTTTTACGCACTCTATCTACTTTGCGGACTCAGTGATATGATAGACGGTGCTGTGGCAAGAAGGACAAACAGTGCAGGTGAATTCGGAGCAAGGCTTGATACGGTTTCGGATTTCGTGTTTATGTCCGTGGCTTTGAGCAAGTTCGTGCCGCATCTTCCTATCCCCGCATGGCTGTGGATATGGATCGGCATGATCGCTATGATCAAGCTTGGAAACGCGGCTTGGGGATTTGTTCGCACGAAAAAACTCATATCCCCTCATACGCTTCTGAATAAGATAACGGGACTATTACTGTTCCTTCTGCCTGTGACGATAAGCTTTGTTGACCCGACGTACACCTTGCCCATCGTATGCGCCGTCGCAACGGTCGCGGCGATACACGAGGTATACGATACATATTCGGAGAAAAAACATGATACTTGAAACAAATCGTCTCATTCTTCGCCCGTGGTGCGAGGATGATGCGGAGGATTTATATACATACGCAAGTGACCCCGATATAGGACCACCTGCCGGATGGC
>CALCTE010000136.1 GCA_937893885.1 uncultured Clostridia bacterium
ATACGATGTTATCTTCGCTGACTCCTTCGGCCACGAAACACATATGCTCAAGGCTGCAAAGGAATTCCCCGAGGTTCAGTTCTGCCACGCTACAGGTACGATGGCTCACACAGAAAACGTTGCTAACTTCCAGAACGCATTTGCATCTATCTACGAAGGCAGATACCTCGCAGGCGTTGCTGCAGGCCTTAAGCTCCTTGAGATCTACGACACCGATGGCGACGGCGCTATTGCTGATGAAGAAGCAAAGATCGGTTACGTAGGCGCTCATCCCTACGCAGAGGTTATATCCGGCTACACTTCTTTCTTCCTTGGCGTTAAGTCCGTTGTAGCTAACGTTACGATGGAAGTTCGTTACACTGGGGAGTGGTATCATGAAATCAAAGAAAAGACAACAGCAGAAGCTCTTATTGCAAGCGGCTGCAAGCTCATTTCTCAGCACGCTGACTCTATGGGCGCTCCCACGGCTTGCGAAAATGCAGGTATCCCCAATGTTGCTTACAACGGCACGACTGGTAAGACAGGCACATTCGTAATTGCTTCCAAGATCAACTGGGTACCTTACTATGAATATATGATCGACTGCGTAGCAAACGGCAAGGACATCGCTACAGACTGGACAGGCACACTCGAAAACGGTGCTGTTCAGATCACGGTTCTCGGCGAGGCTGCTGCAGAAGGCACTCAGGCAAAGCTTGACGAAGTTGCTGCAAAGCTCAAAGACGGCACTCTCAAGGTATTCGATTGCTCCAAGTTCACTGTTAAGGGCGAAACTTTGACAGAATATAAGGCTGACGTTGATACCGACGCTGCATTCACACCCGACACTAACGTTATCAAGACTGAAAACGGCGTTACTTTCTTCGACGAAAGCTCGCTTCGCAGCGCTCCTTACTTTGATATCATCATCGACGGTATCACCATCGCATAATATAAGTCGTTTAATGAAGATACATAGGCGGGGTTTAACACTCCGCCTTATGTTCTTTTTGTCCTTGCATATTTGAAGATTTTGAGGAAGGATAAAGCAAATTGGAAAAATCATCAGTTATTGAAGTACAAGGAATAACAAAAACTTTTGGCAAGGTAATTGCAAATCACGACGTAACAATGGATATTAAAAAGGGTGAGATCCTTTCCGTTTTAGGCGAGAACGGCTGCGGAAAGACGACCCTTATGAATATGATAGCCGGAATATACTATCCCGACTCCGGCAAGATTCTTATAAACGGCGAAGAGGTCAAAATAGCCTCTCCCAAAGATGCGTTCCGATATAAGATCGGAATGATACATCAGCATTTTAAGCTTATTGACGTATTTACCGCCGCTGAGAATATAGCGCTCGGCATCAAAGACGGCAGATACAACTTAAAATCGGTAAAAAAACGTATTGTCGAAATGTGCGACAAATACGGTTTTAATATAGATCCTGACAAGAAGATACACGAAATGTCGGTCTCCGAAAAGCAAACGGTTGAGATCATAAAGGTGCTTTACAGAGGTGCGGACATACTCATTCTCGATGAGCCTACCGCCGTACTTACACCCCAAGAGATACGCCGCCTTTTCGACATCTTGCGCGCCATGCGCGACGATGGAAAGTCTGTAGTCATCATAACGCATAAATTAAACGAGGTAATGGAGATCTCCGATCGTGTAACGGTTATGAGAAGAGGCGAGCACATTGCCACGGTCGACACCTCCAAGACGAGTGAGCGAGAGCTTACGGAAATGATGGTCGGACAGAAGGTCACTTTAAATATCGATAGACCCTTTCCCGTGAACCCCGAGTTAAGACTCAGTATTGAAAATGTATCTGTGACGAATGACGAGGGCTTTCGCGTTTTAAGTAACGTATCCTTCAACGTGGAAAGCGGTGAGATACTGGGTATCGCGGGCATTGCGGGAAGCGGTCAAAGAGAGCTTCTTGAGGCGGTTGCGGGGCTACAAAGGGTCGACGCGGGCGGACATATTACCTATTACCCCGCCAAAAATGAAAAAGAGGAGCTTCTGGGAAAAACTCCTTTGCAGATAAGAGAGCTTGGCGTAAGGCTTTCCTTCGTTCCCGAGGACAGACTCGGAATGGGTCTTGTAGGCTCGATGGATATAGTTGACAATATGATGCTTCGAAGCTACAGACGCGGCAGATCTATACTTGTTGACAGAAAAGCCCCCTCGGAGCTTGCAGATGAGATAATTTCGAGCCTTCAGGTTTCTACGCCCTCGTCTCATACCGAGGTAAGAAAGCTTTCGGGCGGAAACGTACAGAAGGTGCTCGTCGGAAGAGAGATAGCTGCCGCTCCCACGGTTTTGATGGCGGCGTATCCCGTCAGAGGGCTTGATATCAATTCTTCATATACCATATATAACCTTTTAACAGAGCAAAAGAAAAACGGCGTTGCCGTTATATTCGTAGGCGAAGACCTTGACGTTTTGCTCTCCCTTTGTGACAGGATACTCGTAATAAGCGCAGGCAAGGTCGCGGGCATCGTTGATGCAAGAACGGCTACGAAGGAAGAAATAGGTCTTATGATGGTCAGAACGAATACGTCAAGCGAAGAAATTGAAGAAGGAGGAAACGAGGCGTGAAGCAAAAGGAAAAAACAAGGCGCGAACCTTTTTTCAGAATTGTGAAGCGAGACAGTCTTCCTCTTGGTGAAAAGGTGCTTATATACGCGATAGCGCTTATTGGCGGTCTTATACTAGGCGCTATCGTATGTGATATTTTTTCTGCCAAAGGTGATTTTTCACAATTTTTCGAGGCTCTTTTTAAAGGGGCTTTTGGAACGGCGAGAAGAAGATGGATATTCTTCCGTGATATGGCGTTGCTTTTGGGTGTATCTATTGCACTCGTTCCCGCATTTAAGATGAAATTCTGGAACCTTGGCGGAAACGGTCAGGTGCTTATTGGCTGTCTTACGACGATTGCTTGTATTTACTATCTTGGCGGCAAATTACCCGACAGTACGGTTATCGTATTTATGATAGTATCGAGTATTCTTGCAGGCGCTATATGGGCAGTTATTCCCGCTATATTCAAGGCTTACTTTAACACAAACGAATCACTTTTTACGCTTATGATGAACTATATCGCTGCGGGACTTGTGTCGGTATACCTTAAAATTTGGGTAAAGACGGGTTCCGGGGTGCTTAATTCAAATCAGCTCCCGCAAGTACAGTTTCCCAAGCTGATCAACGAGCACTTTTTGACGATTTTGGTATTTGTGCTGCTTTGCGTCCTTATGTTTATATATTTGAAGTACAGCAAGCAAGGTTACGAGATAACTGTTGTCGGAGAAAGTCAGAATACTGCTAGATATATCGGAATCAACGTTAGAAAGGTAATAATCCGCACGCTCGTTATATCGGGTGCTATCTGCGGATTGGTCGGCCTTTTCATAGGCGGTGCAATCAATTACTCCGTAAATATCAACTCTGCAAACAATATGGGATTTACGGGAATTATGACGGCTTGGCTTGCAAACTTTAATCCTTTGATGATGCTTCTTTCTTGCCTCTTTATCACCTTCATTTCAAGCGGCATGGTCCAGGTACGCAAGGATTTTAAGTTTACGAATGACGCGATTGCGAATCTCGTTATAGGTCTTGTTTATTTTTGCGTAATCGCTTGTTATTTCTTTATTACCTATAAAATAGTGCTTCGAAAAAATATGGGAAAGGAGAACGGTAAATGATATCATTTTTTGCCGGTGCTATTGCACTTGCTACAGTTTTCCTTTACGGTTGCGTAGGCGAGATAATCACCGAGAAGGCAGGCCACCTTAACTTGGGAATTCCCGGAATTATGTGCGTGGGAACTGCAGGCGGATGTCTTGGCGTATCTCTTTATATGAACTCGCTTGCCGATGCCAATAGCGCTTCTTGGTTTTTACTCGTGCTCATTTCCGTTGCGCTTGCGTTCGTATTTGCGGCATTACTTGGCGGAGTGTATGGCTTTCTCACGGTAACACTTCGATGCAATCAGAACATCACGGGTCTTGCCGTTACCATTTTCGGCACGGGCTTTACCCAATTTATTATGGATACCTACGTTGACAGAACTCATTTTGAGATTGCAGGTAAGCTTATCTCCAAAGGATTTTCGTTTGCCAATAAGCTCGGCTGGTTTGGCGAAATCTTCCTCTCTCACGGCGTTTTGGTATACCTTTCCATTATCGTAGCGGCAGTCAGCGCAGTCGTTTTAAAGAAAACGCGGCTAGGACTTCATCTTCGCGCAGTAGGCGAAAGTCCCGCAACTGCGGATGCGGCGGGAATCAACGTTACCGCATATAAGTACGGCGCAATACTTGTCGGAAGCGGGGTTGCAGGAATCGGCGGTCTGTTCTATATAATGGACTGTATCAAAGGAAGTTGGGAAAACGCTTCGACCATTGAATCACTCGGTTGGCTATCTATTGCGCTTGTAATATTTACACTGTGGAAGCCGCATTTGAGTATAATCGGCTCTATACTTTTTGCAGCTCTTTATACTTTTGCAAGCGCAACGAATATTTTCGATTCGGAGTCCGTATACAGTGTTATTTTGAATATGCTTCCGTACGTAATCACGGTTGTGGTGCTTATCATCACCAGCATCATTGATTCAAAAGAAAATCAACCACCCGCAAGCCTCGGACTTTCCTATTTCCGAGAAGAAAGATAATCAAAACGCCTTACGGTCACCCGTAAGGCGTTTTTTGTATATGTCGTAACTTGCGACAAAAAGATATGCGCTTTTTGTCGATATTCCGATAAAGTGAATAGAGAATGTGATACAATTTTACAGGGTACTTACAAAAACGCTTGCGGAGGAAAAGCTTTGGAGGGAAAAGTTACTTACGGAACGGTAAAACAGACGTATTGCTTAGATGATAAAGAGCGCAGAGTCTACGGAATAGCTGCGTACAAAGAAGGGGACATAAACAGCGTTTGCGACTCTGCACTCGGTATAAGCGAAGACGAAGAGCCCGTAAGGGAGCTTGCAGAGATGTGCAATGCATTGGAACTTTCGTCGATACACCTAAAGGACGTAGCGGAGGACTTTATTTACAGCCAAAAATCGCATACGTAAAAAAGCTCTGTCCACTCGGACAGAGCTTTAAATATTAGTTTTCCTTGGGTGTTACGGTGCTGATAGCCTGCTTCGAAATCTGAAGCTTGTTCTTATCGCTGCCGCTTTCGATTATTACGGAATCGTCCTTCACGCTTACGATGCGTCCCATAATTCCGCCGATGGTCATAACGTCGCTTCCGACTTCGAGCGAATCCATCATTGCCTTTTTTTCCTTCTCTTGCTTCTTCTGGGGTCTATACATACCGAAATAGAAGAACGCCACCAAAATAAGAATGGGGAAAAGCATCGTAATTATTTTCATAAATGTGGACTGAGCGGGTTGATCTCCGTTTTGACCTTGTCCGTCTGACTGTTCTTGGTTTTGATTGTTCGTTGCACCGTCGGGCTGTGAGATTCCGCTATCAGCACTGACAGCGAAGCAAAAGCTGAATACCAAAGCGAGTGCTACAAGCACGAGCACGATCTTTTTGATGTTTCTCATTGTTTTCTCCTTAATATTACGTTTTGTTCTTTGTTATCTTACACAATAAATTGCTTTTTGTCAACCCATATCCGTGAAGATGGGCTCTTTTTCTTGGACTTTCATTTCTTTGCGCTTTTTGCGTTCTTCTTCGATTATCGGGTCTATCATATATTGCTTTATTGCGGGATATGCACAGTAGATTCCGATAAATGACGTAAACGCGAATATAACGCCAAGCAGTATGAGTGCGCCGAGAGGAGTTGCAAAGAATACGAATGCGGCGGTGGATATCCAGCAAATGAGGGAGCCGAAAAATCCTGCAAGGTTACGCTTTACGTTTACGAACGCGAAGATAAGCGAGTTTTTGACTATTTTCGGTATGGAAAGGTTAAAGGTCAACATAATAACGTAAAAATAGTTACGCATCATAAGGTATATGGCTCCTGCCGCGGTGCCCATGACCGCGAGTAATGCCGAGGGACCTTGTCCGAAAAGAAGAAGGTAGAGATTAAGCACAATGGACGTGATGATTACTCCGTCGATAAAGCCTAAAACAAGCGCCTGACGCCAATTCTTCTTTATGGTGATGAAGTAATCCTTGAAGTCGCAGGGTTCTTCTCTCGTGTAGTTACGTAGCATATAAGCCATACCGACGTTGGAAAATCCGAAGGTAAAGAGGGTAAGGCAGGCGATGGCAAGGAGAATATAGCTCCAAGTGCCCGGATAGCTTCCTTCGACTGTTATTCCGCACAGACTGTAAAGGAGGGCGGCTACGGGACCTTCGGCGTATTCCATTGCGCCGTGTATCGGGCCAAACCAAATGGAAAGAGGCGTCGGTGACGATACGGTACCGTATCCTGCCGCGTAAAAAAGCAGGGCGAATATAGGCAGATTCATCACAACGAATATTATGTTAAGTCCGCATATACGCCAGAATTTTCTTTTTGTAAGCTTAAAAAATTTAAGAAGCGTAAATTTGTCGGAAAGCTCCGTCTTTAAGACGCCCTTTCCTTCTCTTGTTTGATCAAACATTTTTTTGAAAAGTGCCATTTTAGAAATCCTTTATATATAAATTAAAACTTTACCGCATATTTCGTGATAAGGCTTGGAAGCACGAACGAAAGCATTGACGAAGCCATAAGTAGTGAAAGCGGGATCGCAAATAAGCTCATATATGAAAAAACGAACTTGACGCTTAGTATATCCTTAACGCATCGGTTTTGATCGAGATTGTTTTTTCGAAATACTTGTGCTTCCGTCGCAAAAAGTGCAAGCGCAAGCGAAGAAAGTAAAAATGCAAAAACGTAAGCCGCACAAAGATAAAGATTTGCACTTTTATACATAAGACAAGCAATACCGCCTGATAAGAATCCTTGCAAAGCCAAAACTATATGCGGATATAAGGAGGGGGTTATCGAAAATCCCGCAAAGAAGCATATAAGCGCTCCCACGAAGGCGGGTACGAAGGCTTGCAGTGAGCCCGTAAGCATATTCGTATTTTTGAAATACTCCGTAAGTCTCTCGTAGCTTGCCGCCACTATGGCATCGTCTGCGCCTTTAAATAAAAACACCGCAAGAGAAAGTCCGCACACGGCGACAGCGGAATATGCCGTTAGGGTCGCGCCTTTCGTGTAGGCGTATTGCTTTGCCGCTTTTTTTATACCGATGTCGTAGCTTGTCTGTAATTTTGTAATGTTGTCCATACACATATTCCTTTACTTTTTGTTTCATTTAAGGATATGTATGGAGCTTATGATATATGCTTATTTTGAAAGCTCTCTTGCTCTTTTTTCGCAGGCGTCGAGCGCGTCTTTAATAACGGTTTCAATGCCGTGTTTGTGTAGTTGTGCAAGAGCTTCGAGCGTCGTTCCGCCTGGAGACGAAACGTCTCTTATGAGTTCCTCGGGGCTTTTTTCACTACTTCTTAGAAGATCAGCGCTTCCCGAGAATGCGGAGCACACCAGCTCCTTTGCTTCTTTTTCGGAAAAGCCCTTTTCCTTTGCCCAATCGCACATAATTTTAATAAAGAGGAAAACGTATGCGGGACTGCTTCCGCTTAAAGAGATGACGGGATTTAGCTTGTCCTCGCTCATCGTACAAACCGTTCCGAGTTTTTCAAACATTTTGCAAACGGCTTTGAAGTCCTCGTCCTTTACGTTTTTGTTTTTGGTAATTGCCGCCGTGCCCTCTCCTATAAGCATAGGCGTATTCGGCATAACTCTTATGACGGCAGCTCCCGCAAGGAAGCTTTCTATGTGCTTTGTGGTAATGCCCGCCGCGATGGTGACGATAGTTTTGTTTTCAAAATTTTCGCCCGCAAGTTGTGCGAGCACCTCGTCCATATTCTGAGGCTTTACGGATAAAAAGAGATAATCCGCAAACTTTAGAGCGTCTTTTGCGCTTTCGCATTTGTATACGCCGACCGTTTTGAATGCAAGCGCCTTAGCCTCGTCCTTGTCATAGACCTTTATATGCTCGCAGTCAAGTTCTCCGCTCATCAAAAGTCCGTTTGCGATTGCACGGCACATATTTCCCGCGCCGATAAATGCGATATTTTTCATATTATTCCTTTCCGGCGAGCTTCTTCGATACTATGTCAAAGCCGCCCAAGAAGATTATTATTCCGAAGATATATACAACGAATGAAGTAATGCTGATATAGATATTCACGGGGAACGCCGCAGTGCGAACCTTGATGAAGAAATGCAAAAGCTCGTCACTTATTATATCCGTATGATAGCCTACCGCCGAGCCTATCTGCGATACGGCAATGATAGCCGTGCCCCATAGAAGATGCCCTTTTACGTAAAGCGGACGTCGGCTGAAATTTCGGTTTACATATTTAAGCTGTGACACCGTTATCACAAAAACGATAGCAAGGAACACGCCTTTTATAACGGGGAACAAAACGGAAAAGACCTTAACGCCCCACGGGTCGTCCATACCCGTCGCGGCATAGAAATCGCCGTAGGAGTAGGCTTGTATTCCCAAAGCAACCGCCGACAAAAGCGCGTAAACGGAGCTTGTCGTTACAAGCGTTTTGAAAAGCGGAAGCGACTTTCTGAAATATACGAAAGCTATTATAAGGAGCACTGCGGTTATTAGGTCGGGGAAGAAGTCCGTCGCGTCGAGGAACAGATCTCCGCCGAAGACGAGAGCGGCGAGCATAAGCTTGTAAAAGCCGCCGTAGCGTACGCTGCGCATAACGTCGGGGTTATCCGAAAATTTATTTCTGTACGCCTCCCAAAGTCTTTCCGTAAAAAAGTTGTCGCGTTTTACGCCCTTTAAATATTTTGATGCAATACAGAACCACGATATGCCGAGGATAGTGCCTAAAAAGAGGCAGATCGCAATAAGCATAAGGCGAAGCCCCGAATTTTCCACTTGCTTATAGCTTCCGTCGATATTCAAGGTGTAGGTAAGCGTGGTAAGCTCGGGGATAAGCGTCAGCACGCAATGCACGGCAAAGAAGATATAGGTGAATACCGAGAAGGTGTCAAGCCCCTTGAATATCGCCTTGCGGCGTGGCAGAGAGACGTATTTTACTGCGTGCAAGCGTTCTGCTCTCATAAGGCGCTTGTATTCCGAGCTTTGCTTGTTTTTTACGCTGTGCTCGTATGAGAGGGGCTTTCTTACGGGCGCAAAGCGGCCAAGAAGCTTCACGCGCGTGCGCTTTTGGCTGTCCTCGTACTGATATCCTAGGTTTGCAAATCCTGAAAACAGATTTTTGAAAAGCAAGATGCCGAATATAAGCTCTATCACGAGAAAAATAAGCGTTGCGGTCGTGATGTTACTTGACTGTGCATCGCTGTAGTCCGTGAGGCAAAAGAGCAAAGCTACCGGCTTTGCAAGATTTACGATAGCCATAACGAGCGCGTAATGAGCGCACTTTTCCATATAGCCGTCTATGCGCTTTAGCTTTGCAAGTCCTGCAAAAATAAGGAGATAGCCTATAAAGTCGGGGAATATATCCACGACGTTCACGGTGGGTACTATTAAAAAGAACAAACCTGCTAAAATAAGTGAAAATCCCACAAGCTTACCTCCTTTGTTTTTTATTCCTCGGTTTCGCCTGCTCCGCAGCACTTTTTATATTTTTTGCCGCTTCCGCATGGGCAGGGATCGTTTCTGCCGACCTTTTCGGCCTTTCTTATGGGCTCTTTGCGAAGTGTTGCGTCTCCGCCTGCCGCCTGTGCTTCTTTTAAGCGCTCTGCGGCTTTGCCTTCGCCCGTTATCTTCGCAACGGCTACTCGCTTTGCCGCGTCGCTTCCGTCGGGACGGGGCATGATGCGAAGGAGCATATTTACCGTATCGTCGCAGATGGCGCTTACCATCTCGTCGAACATCGCGCCTCCCTCGTTTTTGTATTCGATAAGCGGATTATGTTGCGCGTACGCGCGAAGGCCTATGCCGTTTTTCATATCGTCCATTGCGTCGATATGCTCCATCCACTTCTCGTCTACGTTGCGAAGGAGTATATTACGCTCTATCTCCCTGAAGACGTCAGAGCCGAAAAGCGCTTCCTTTTCTTCGTAGAGAGCGTGAGCCTTTTGTATGATATCATCTGCAAGCTCATCTTTATCGAGAGCATTAAGTTCGTCTAAAGTAAACTCAAAGTCTTCCTTTTTGCAAATAGCGGGGAAAGCGGCAACGAGGCTGTCAAAGCTCCACGATTCACACTCATCTCCGACAAAGCAGGTGTATACGTGGCCGCGTATGCTGTCGTCCACCATTTTCAGTATCTTTTCTTTGAGGTTTTGACCGTCGAGCACCTCGCGCCTTTGACTGTATATTATAGTACGCTGTTGGTTCATCACGTCGTCGTACATTAGCACGTTTTTACGGCTTTGGAAATGCACGCCTTCAAGACGCTTTTGTGCGCTTTCTATCGAGCCCGAAAGTATCTTCGCATCAATGGCTTGGTCTTCGGGGAGTCCGAGAGCGTTTACGACGCCTTGCACTCTTTCACTTCCGAAAAGCCTCATTAAATCGTCCTCAAGCGACATATAGAAACGCGACACGCCGGGGTCACCCTGACGTCCGCTTCGTCCGCGAAGCTGGTTGTCGATACGTCTGCTTTCGTGGCGCTCCGAGCCGATGATACAAAGTCCGCCCGCAGCCCTTACCTTTTCGGCTTCGGGGCGTATCTCGTCTGCGTACTTTTCGCAAAGCTCTTTGTAGGTCTTACGAAGCGAGAGCTTTTCTTCGTCGTCCGTTGAATAAAAACGCATCGACTCCGCTATCTGTTCTTCGGTAAGCCCCATCTTACGCATCTCGTTTTTTGCAAGAAACTCGTTGTTACCGCCGAGCTTGATATCCGTTCCGCGTCCCGCCATATTCGTGGCGATGGTGACTGCACCGTAGGTACCCGCTTGGGCGATTATCTCAGCTTCTTTTTCGTGGTATTTTGCGTTCAGTACGTTATGAGGGATACCGCGCTTTTTGAGCATTGCGGAGATAAGCTCACTCTTGTCTATGGAGACAGTGCCCAAAAGTACGGGCTGTCCGTTTTTGTGACACTCTTCGACTTTGTCGCATATTGCGTTATACTTTCCGTTTAAGGTCTTGTATACCGTGTCGGGCATATCCTTTCTTGCAAGAGGCTTGTTGGTAGGTATTTCAACAACGTCGAGATTATAGATCTCTCTGAACTCGTCTTCTTCCGTAAGAGCTGTACCCGTCATGCCGGAGAGCTTCGAATAAAGTCTGAAGAAATTTTGGAAAGTGATGGTTGCAAGGGTCTTGTTTTCCTTTTGTACCTCTACCTTCTCCTTTGCTTCAATAGCTTGGTGCAGACCGTTTGAATAGCGTCTTCCGGGCATAATTCTTCCCGTAAAGCCGTCGACGATAAGGACCTTGTTATCCTTAACGATATAGTCCACGTCCTTTTGCATTATGGCTCTTGCGCGAAGCGCTTGATTAATATGGTGGGAGAGGGTGCTGTTTTCTGCATCGGAAAGGTTATCGACCTTGAAGTGCTCCTCCGCCTTCTTAACGCCTGCGCCCGTAAGCACTACGCTTTTTGCCTTTTCGTCAACGATATAGTCGGAGTCGCTTTGGGTATCGAAATCCTGCTTTGCGTCAAGCTCCTTGATGTAAAATCCTTTGAGCTTTGCTACGAATTTATCCGCAAGGCTGTAAAGCTCCGTCGATTTTTCTCCTCTTCCCGAGATGATGAGAGGGGTTCTGGCTTCGTCTATTAAAATAGAGTCAACTTCGTCCACTATGGCAAAGTTATGCCCTCTTTGAACGAGGTCGCTTTTTTCTATTGCCATATTGTCGCGAAGATAGTCAAATCCGAATTCGTTATTTGTACCGTAGGTTATGTCCGCACTGTACGCTTCACGTCTTTGGTCGCTTGTAAGTCCGTGGACGATAAGTCCTACGGATACTCCGAGGAAGTTATAAACCTTGCCCATCCATTCGCTGTCGCGCTTTGCAAGGTAATCGTTTACCGTGACGATGTGTACGCCCTTACCCGAAAGCGCGTTGAGGTAAGCGGGCAAAGTCGCCATAAGCGTTTTTCCCTCGCCCGTTTTAAGCTCCGCTATTCTGCCTTGGTGTACGACGATACCGCCGATAAGCTGAACGCGGTAATGGCGTTCGCCTAGCACTCTCGTTGCCGCTTCTCTTACCACGGCATAAGCGTCGGGAAGTATATTATCAAGGCTTTCGCCGTTTGCAAGCCTTGACTTTAATACAGACGTTTGGCTTTTAAGCTCGTCGTCGCTCATTGATGAGTATTTATCCGCAAGAGCGTCTATCGCGTTTACGATAGGCTCTATCTTTTTAAGTTCGTGTTGGCTGTGTGTGCCGAAAATTTTTGTAAGTAAGCTCATAAAAGTACCTTTCGTTTTTTAGATATCGCCGTATTTACCGCTTGTCGTAAGTCCTTCAAAGTCCTTCTGCCTTAACGCTTCGTAAACCGCTATCGCGACGCTGTTTGAGAGATTAAGACTGCGAAGCGCCCCTTTCATCGGTATGCGCACGCATTTTGAGAGATTTTTTTCAAGAAGCTCTTCGGGAAGCCCCTTCGTCTCTTTGCCGAAAATAAGGTAAGCTCCGTCGGGATAAGTGACGTCCGTATATCTTTTCGGCGCCTTTGTGGAAAAATAGTAAAAATCACCGCCCGAATTTTTCTTAAAAAATTCATCGAGGTTTTCGTATACGTGTAGGTCAAGATACTGCCAATAGTCAAGCCCCGCTCTTTTTAAGTGCTTTTCTTCAATCGAAAAGCCAAGCGGTTTTATAAGATGAAGTGAACAGTCCGTAACGGCGCAGGTGCGGGATATGTTTCCCGTATTCTGCGGTATCTCGGGTTCAACAAGTACGATGTTAAAACTCATTTTCTTCACGCGGTGTGTACGCAAACTGCAAGTACGTAGCCGCAAATCTCCTTTATTTCAAAAAGCTCATCCGAGTCGGACGCTACTTTTGTAAATTCGTTTTTTATATTGATATTCTTAAAGTGAGGCACTTTGGAAAGTGCAGAAATCCCGTCTCCCGTCATTTTCACAAAGCTCTCCGCAAGTGCCCAAAGCGCAGTACGCTCACGGTCGCTTTCGGAAAAGTGCGGTAAAACACCTATTTTCTTTA
>CALCTE010000137.1 GCA_937893885.1 uncultured Clostridia bacterium
CGAGGACGACTATCTGCTGACTACTAAGTTGTACTGTGGTAAATGCGGTGTCTATATGACAGGAGAAAGTGGTACGGGTAGGAACGGTACAGTGCATCGATACTATAAGTGCAACAATGCAAAGTACAAACACTCGTGCGATAAAAGGACTGTCAAAAAGGAATGGATTGAAGATATTGTTGTTCGTTACACCAAAGAGGTACTGATGCAGGACGTTGTGATTGAGGATATCGCAAACATCGTACTCCGTGTAGCAAGCATCGAAAATACATCCATCACCTTGCTGAAACAGCAGTTGCGTGAAATTGAAAGAGCAATAGCCAATCTAATGAATGCTATCGAACAGGGAATCATAACGACTACTACCAAACAGCGTATGATCGAACTGGAAACAACCAAAGAAGAATTAGAATTAAAGATTATTAAAGAAGAACTGAAACGCCCTCCTCTTACAAAAGAGGGACTGATCTTCTGGCTGCAGAGGTTCCGCAGCTTAGATACTACGAAAAAAGAACATAAGCAGAGACTCGTTGACAGCTTCGTGAATGCAGTGTATGTATATGACGATAAGCTGGTTCTGACTTTTAACTACAACGAAGCAAATACTACCGTTACTCTCGATGAGGTAAATGGTTCGATTATAGAATGCTCTGGTGCACCAACATAACGGATACCGAAAAATCGGTATCCGTTTTGTTTTTGTTTTATGAAATTTTCGCAATGTCCTTTTACCACTTTTGGATAAAATCAAATATCATCTTGCCAAGAATATTATCCCCGTTTTCGTCGACTGTTATGTCTTGCTCACAATGCTTGCCGTGAGCAAGCGTGAATCCGATCTTGTCCATGTCATATCCAAAATGTTTAAGTGTTGCGAGCATAAGTTTTGTCTGTTCATATCGGCACGCCATATCATTATCGGATACGACAAAATGCATAGGCGGATATTCTTTCGCAGTTCCGACGTGATATATAGGTGCGCTGTCGTCCACTATAAGACGTTTATATGATACGTTTCGATCTTTCTGTAACACATTGTAGTGGCAGGTCGGCTGTCCTGCATTATGGAAATATCCCGCCACGGAAACCTTCAAATCACCAAACGGTGATAGCCAACGGGGATCGAAACAAAGCATCATCGAAAGATATGCGCCTGCCGAGCTTCCTCCCACGAAAATCTTTTCGCATTTGCCGTAATCGTTTATGTTTTCTGATACCCAATATACGGCCTCTGCCGCATCTTCAATGAAATCGGGGTATTTTGCATTTGGATACATACGGTAATCGCAAGATACGACCGCAATTCCTTTATTTATCAGATATTCTGCAATTTTTTTGACGTGTGATTTGTTTCCGCTTTCAAGTCCGCCTCCGTGGAAAAATACGAACACGGAAAAATCCGATGCTTCGGGTAAATAAATATCGAGCAATAAACTCTCATCTTCACGTTTTGCATAACAAATGTTTTCTAAAAATTTCATTATGATTCTCCTTTAAATTAAATAGGACAATATCCAGTATAAAAGGGGGATAGTGGGTATCGACAATACGGTTGTTCCGAGCGTCATGGATACGGCGTTATCGATATCGCCTCCGAAGCCGTCGGCAAACGTGGAGGCAAGCCCGGCAGTAGGCATCGCGAAGGCGATAAAAAATCCGAGTATCACGCTTTTATCAACGATGTTTATTCCAAATGCACTGCTTGTAACAACGAGTAATCCGACGATAAATGCGGGAAACAGAATAAGCTTCCATAAACACACGTAATACATTTTCCGGGATTTGAACAACGGCACAAACTTTATCTCTGCCATTTTTATTCCGAGAATGGTCATTGATATGGGAGTGACGAGATTACTGAAATGTGTGGAAAATGCGGATATTTCCGGGATATGTTTATTTACATTCAGTAAATTTAATATAACGCCCGCAATAAACGCAATAAGTACCGGATTCAAGAATGCTTTTTTTAGGCTTATCTTGCTTTTATCGCCCGAAACGAGATATATGCCTAAAGTGTACATCAGAATATTCGTGATTATATTCAGAATAACCAGCACCGTCATAACGGGCGAATCGCCGCCGAATACCGATGCTGCCAAGGGTATACCCAGAAAGCCGTTATTGGAAAAGGTCATACAAAATCGCATCATACCGTTTGTTTTTTCTTCCTTAACGGCAGACGACACGGGCTTGGAGATAAAAAACATAGCCAAGGTGAAGGCTATTCCTATTGCGGCAACGAGAGCGACGGTCAGAATCAGCTCCTTGTTGAACGAAATATTATTCACCGTTCCCGAAAGTATCAAAAACGGCATGCCGACGTACATTAAAAGCTTTGACAAGATACCGGAATGAGCGGGGTTTAAAGTTTTTGTTTTGACCAATAAATACCCGGGAACAGCTAAAACGACAAACAAAACAACATTTTTAAACATACTTGCAAAGGCTTCCATAACTCCCTCCTTTCATAACAAATACATTATACCCAAGACGCACCTAAATGTAAACAATAAGATAAATTGCTATACTATCACTTGAAAGTTATAGTAACTTGTGATAAAATACAATAAAGGAGAGTGGTATTATGGAGCTGTTACAGTTAAGATATTTTGTTGATGCTGCAACAACACAGAATTTTTCAAAGACGGCAAAAAAATTCTATCTTCCACCGTCAGCCGTATCACAAAGTATAAAGCGGCTTGAAAAGGAGCTAGGGGTTGAATTGTTTACAAGACAGGCAAATAAAATAAAGCTCAATGAAAACGGTAATTTTTTTGCCGAAAGAGCAAAGGCTGCGCTGTCTTTAATAGACGAGGCTCAAAAGAACGTAACAGAGCCTCGGGGTGCGAAAAAAATAAATCTATCCATATACATAAACCGACGTATAGTAATGCAAACTGTAGAACGATTCAGCAAGACGTATCCCGATGTGGATATCGTTACAAAATATTTGCTGTCCCCCGATGATGAGCAAATGGATCTTGTTATATCCGATACACCCTCGTGGAAAGCCGACAGACTCCGCGAAGAACTGTTTAGCGAGGACATATTATTAGCTATACATAAAGATAATCCCTTGTCGAAATCAGACACCATTACTCCAAGAGCGCTTGCCGCCCAGCCTTTTATATGCACAAATGAGGACAGCAGTCTTTTTTCCATCACGCAAACTATATGCGACAAAATGGGTTTTAAGCCACACATCGTTATACGAAGCGATGACCCCCATTGTATCAGAAAGTGCATAGAGCTTGGGCTTGGAATATCATTTGTTCCTTCTGTTTCTTGGCGCGGTCAATTTTCCGATAAAGTCGTTTTGAAAAAGGTGGCAGACTACAAGCGGACAACTTACGTATACAAAACCCCCGATGCTTGTGCGCACCAACATATAAAGGATTTCTTGGAGATATTGCATCAAGAATGCGATAAGGAACTTATGAAGAAATACCCATAAATCTCTTGACTTAGCTGATAATCGGTGTATAATTACAGATGTTTGAAAAAATTCTTCGAGGTTCGAAATGAAGAAAACATATATTTACGCCTTTTTATCAATATTTTTCTGGTCGACCGTTTCGGTGGTTGCAAAGTTACTTCTCGGCGCGCGAAACAACTTTCAGGTATTATGGATAAGCTCGTTGTTTGCGGCTGTTTTTCTTCTTGCCATAAATCTTGCAACCGGCAACATTAAAAAGATGAAAGCCTATAAGATTAAAGACTACATTATTTCCGTGCTTATAGGTATTCCCGGCGGATTTTTTTACTACGTTTTCTTTTATGCAGGAACGAAGAAAATGCTTGCTTCCCAAGCGTTTATCGTGAATTATTTATGGCCTATAATGAGCGTTGTTATGGCTTGTATAATATTAAAGGAAAAGCTCACCTTGTGTAAGATAATCGCTATTGCACTGTCGTTTTGCGGCGTCGTGATAATTATGGGCGGCGAGCTTTTACATTTCAATGCAAATACTGCCGCAGGCGCGCTTTTGTGCATTCTCGGCGCGATATGCTACGGTACCTTTACCGCGCTTAATCAAAAATTTCGTTACGATAAACCCATCTCTTTGATGATAAATTATTTCGTAACCTTTGCACTCACGAGTATCATTAACGCGGCAAGCGGGAATCTGTTTATTCCCACCGTGCCCGAAGCACTCGGCTTTGCGTACAACGGTATATTCACCGTCGCCATAGCGAATACGCTTTGGGTTATGGCGCTTGAGTCGGGAAAGACGGCGAAGATATCGAATCTTGCGTACATAACGCCCTTTGTTTCGCTTATTTGGACATCTCTTATATTGAAAGAACCCTTGCATATAAACTTTGTTATCGGACTTTGCGTAATCGTCGTCGGCATTTTTGTACAGCTAAAAGATAAACGTGAAAAAGCATAGTAAAAAGCACCTTTTGCCACGAGCGAAAGGTGCTTTTATGTATTAAAATTCAAAAGTTAAGCACTCCGAGGTGCTCAAGAAGTATTTTAAGTCCGAGCAGTATAAGTATCACACCGCCCGTTGTCTGCGCTTTCTTTTCGAATCTGTCGCCGAAGACGCTACCTATCTTCACGCCGAGCGCGGAGAGGACACAGGTCACTATACCTATAAGCGACACTGCGAGGGCTATATTAATATCTTTCGTCACAGACTCCGTTGCCAAAGCAATACCTGCCGCTATCGCGTCCACGGAGGTCGCAAGTGCCATCGTAAACATCGTTTTTACGGAGAAGTTGTCTTTTTCGTCTACGGGGCATGAAGTTTCTTCTTTTTTGGAGAATGCTTCTTTTAGCATATTAGAGCCTATAAGCGCAAGCAAAACGAAAGCTACCCAATGGTCAAACGCCTCTATTTGCTTTGCAAAGGTACTTGCAAGGAAAAAGCCTATAAGCGGCATCAACGCCTGAAATCCGCCGAACCAAAGTCCGCATTTCGCCATATTTACAAAGCTTGCCTTTTTTGAGCAGAGCCCTTTACATATCGCCACGGAGAACGCGTCCATACTGAGTCCTACCGCAAGGGCAAGCATTTCGATTATACTCATATTTCCTCCTATTTGACTTTTATCTCCTTATATACTTCACTCTTGGAGATACCTCTGTCTTTTGCTACCGCCTTCATTGCATCGGCATCGGAAAGATTTTCTGCATAGTGCGCAAAGTGCTCCTTTATGCTCATACTTTCCCAAAAAGGAGTATCTTCTTCCGACTTACCTTCGAGCACGAGGACAAATTCTCCCTTGGGCTCAATGACTTCGTATTTTTCAATAGCACCGCTTATCGTGGTTCGCAAGACTTCCTCGTGTATCTTCGTGAGCTCTCTGCACAAGGAAAGCTTTCTGTCTCCGAAGGTTAAAAGAAGGTCGCTTAAGGTTTTCTTAAGCTTATGCGGTGCTTCGTAGAATATCATAGTGCGCCTTTCACCCGTTAGGCTTTGAAGGTGTTTATCGCGCTCGTTTTTATTTGTGGAAAGAAAGCCCTCGAAGGTAAATCTTCCGACTGATATTCCCGAAAGTGCCGCCGCAGTGACGACAGCGCTTGGACCGGGGATAGCGTATACTTTTATACCGAGCTCTTCGCATAGCTTAACAAGGTCTTCGCCGGGGTCGGATATCGCGGGCATACCAGCATCTGTTATAAGCGCACAACTTTCTCCCGCAATTATGCGCTTTGTAATTATTTCACCGCGCTCGCGCTTATTATGCTCGTAGTAGCTGACAAGCGGCTTTTTTATACCGAAGTGCGTAAGAAGTTTTAGGGAGTTTCGCGTATCCTCTGCGGCGATAAAATCAACGTTCGATAGGGTAGACACGGCGCGCGGGCTCATATCGGACAGATTGCCTATGGGAGTGCCCACAAGATAAAGCGCGCTTGCAAGTTTGTTTTCCTCTGTCATAAGCTTCCTCCGTTATAGATTTCTTTCATTTTTTCTTCGTCCGAAATGAAGAAAACGGGTGTGACCTTTGTGCCTGCCGCCGCACCGAGTTTTGCTTCGGTCAGTACAAGACAGGGCTCAAGGTCAGGGCGCGCACAGACGAATGTAAGTCGCTTTATCTCAAATTTATTTATTCGCAAAGCGTCGAATAGGTCTGTTATTCTGTCGGGACGGTATACCGTATAAAGATAGCCGCCGAATTTTACGAGCTTTGACGCCGCCTTGCAAAGCGAATATATGTCACAGCCGACCTCGTGGCGCGCTATGTTCATCGTATCGTAAAAATTTGCTTTTCCTGACTCGACTTTCATATAAGGCGGATTTGCCACGGCGTAGTCAAAGCTTCCAAAATATTCCGAAGGCATATCGGTAAAATCGCCTTGTATTATCTCGACCTTATCTTCATAGCTGTTTACGGCGACGCTTTCTCTTGCAAGCAAAGCGGAGCTTTCCTGAAGCTCAATTCCGACCGTTTTTTGGGCTTTGCCAAGATAAGCTAGCGCGAGTGCGATAACGCCGTTTCCGCAGCCGAGGTCAACGGCTTTTGATTTAGCACCGCCTCTTGCGAAGGCGGATAACAAAAGCGCGTCGGTGCCGTATTTCAAATGTTTGTCGTCTTGGACTATTCTTAAATTTTCGTAAATGTAGTCTACGGTCTTCAATCTATCTATCCTTTCGCCGACATTAGCCTACTGATTTTACCATACATAAAAACTTTTTTCAATACCCTCAAAAATATTTGACTTAAACGAAAGAATATGATATACTAAATTGATTTAGTATGCGAGGGGGCGAAAGGCACGGAACACTCTATTTTGGGGAACGAAAAGCTTTTGAAAATGTTTTCCGAAAAGATAAGCGGCGGCACTCTTTCCCACGCATATCTTTTGACAGGCCCCGAGGGTAGCGGAAAATCGACGCTTGCTATGCATATCATCAAGGAAATGTTTTGCGAAAGCGATGGGGAGAGACCTTGCGGACGCTGTAGCGGCTGTAAAAAGGTCGAAACGCTTTCCCATCCCGACTTGCAGATATTAAGAAAAGAGCCGCAGGACACCACGATAAAGGTCAAAGCAGTCAGAGAATTTTTAAGGGGAATAGAGCTTTCGCCTAACGAAGCACCGTTTAGGGTATACGTTATCGACGATGCCGAAACTCTTGGCAAGGAAGCGCAAAACGCACTTCTTAAAACCCTTGAGGAGCCTACGGGCAGAGCAAAGTTTTTTTTGCTTGCGACCACGGACTCGACCTTACTTTCCACGGTGCGCTCAAGGTGTATGAGTTTTCCGATGGAGGCTATCCCTACTGAAAAGCTTATGTCTCATCTTATGAAAAAATACGAGTGTGACGAGGAAATCGCAAGAAAAGCGGCGAGACTTTCGGAAGGATACGTCGGTGCGGCGTATAACGTAATGGAAAAGAAGGGCGCATTTTCGCTTCGCGATACGTCTTATGAGATACTAAAAGCGCTCACGACCGAGGGAAAGGCACTTGCCGCATCGCTTCTTTCTTCAAAAGCATCGGGGAAAGACAGTCTTATCGCGCTCTACTCCGAGCTTCAGCTTGCTATGCGCGACGTTGCCGCAAGAAGCTATGGCATAGCGCACCCGCAGTATTTTATAAGTGAAGAACAGAGGGCGGAGATAGCAAGAAGGATAAGCTTTGCAAAGGCAATTTCCTTATACGAGCTTCTTGAAAAAGAAAAAAACGAGCTTTACCGAAACGGAAACGTTCAGCTTTCCGTATTAAGATTCATTCAAGAGGTATAATACATATATACCGTAAAAACGAGAGGAAGCATTTATGGAAGATAAAGAGAAGAAAAGTGCCGGCGGCAAAAACTTTAAGCATTACCGCAATAGAAGAAAGAACTTTCACCATAATAAGCGCGGTGCCGTCGCAAAGGATACCGATCACCCCTTAAATAATACGCATACGCCGGAGCCTTTGGGCGAAAGCGCGCTTGAAGTTGAAAGCCGCGAGGTTGTAAGCGAAAGCCAGACCTTTGAACCATACGAAACCGATAAGGATTTCAAGGTCGGATATCAGGGCGGATTCGGCGGCGAGGCTGTTGAAGAAACGCAAAAGGTCGAGATAATCGGCGTTCGTTTCAAGGACGTGGGCAAGATTTATTATTTTGCTCCCGGTGATATAAAGGCGGAAAAAGGACAGGCGGTCATCGTCGAAACGGCAAGAGGCGTTGAATACAGCACGGTCGCGGTACCTAACAGCTTTGTCGACGAAAGAACGATAGTTCAGCCCTTAAAACCGATAATACGCCTTGCCACAGCAGACGATACAAGACGCCATGAGAACAACCTTCGTCTTGAAAAGGAAGCTTTGGAAATTTGCGAGAAGAAGATAGCAGAGCATAAGCTTGAAATGAAGCTTGTCGACGTTGAATATACCTTCGACAACAATAAGCTTATCTTTTACTTCACCGCCGACGGCAGGGTGGATTTCAGAGAGCTCGTAAAAGACCTTGCGACCGTATTCAAAACGAGGATTGAACTGCGTCAGATAGGAATAAGAGACGAGGCAAAGCTTCTTGGGGGACTTGGTATATGCGGCAGAGTATTCTGCTGTAACAGCTTCCTTTCGGATTTTGCACAGGTTTCTATCAAGATGGCTAAGGATCAAAACCTTTCATTAAATTCTGCGAAGATATCCGGTACTTGCGGAAGGCTTATATGCTGTCTTAAATACGAAAACGACGTTTACGAGGAGGAGATCAAAAAGACGCCTCCCGTCGATTCCATCGTGCGCTGTAAGGATGGCGACGAGGGCGTGGTTATCGACACAAGCCCGCTTGCCGGGCTTATCAAGGTAAGACTTACGGATAAGAATGATACCGTAATAAAACTGATAAGCCGCGACGACGTAGAGGTTATCGGCAAAATGAAAAAGGGCGAAGCCGCAAAAAAAGAGCAAAAAGAAGAACAGAAATAAAAAGCATAAAACCGCAGATTGATTTTCTGCGGTTTTTGTGTTATACTCGTGTTAAGACGAAGGCGAGGACTTTTTTCGATAAGGAGGGATCAAAATGCAACAGAATAAAACCGTTTACGATATTGCCGTGATCGGTGCGGGACCTGCGGGTGCCGTTTTTGCAAAGGAAGCTGCAAAATCGCGCCCCGAACTTAAGATACTTCTTATCGACGGACAGTCGAAAGACTCGGCAAAGCCCTGCGGAGGACTTCTTGCGCCCGATGCTCAAAAGCTTCTTGCGAGATTCGATCTGGTGCTTCCGAAAAGCGTCCTTGAAGACCCTCAAATATTTGCCGTAGAGACTATCGACATTGATAAAAAAATAGTCAGGTATTATCAAAGGCATTATCTCAATATGGATAGATATGCCTTTGACAAATGGCTCCTTTCGCTCGTTCCTCCGAGCGTGGATATCCGTAAGGGGATATGCGGTGAAATCGAAAAAGAGGGAGAACTGTACCGCGTTTTAATAAAGCACGGCGATGAGAAAGATGAAGTATTCGCAAGTGCTATAGTCGGTGCGGACGGCGGAGGCTCTGTTGTAAGGCGCACGTTTTTTACGCCAATGCGCGTCCAATATGTTGCGTTGCAACAATGGTTTGAAAACAAGGGGCAAAGATTGCCTTATTACTCTTGCATATTTGATGCCAAGACGAGCGACAGTTGCTCGTGGACGATACATAAGGGTGACTACGTTATATTTGGCGGCGCTTTTAAAAAGCAAGGTTGCCGTAAGGCATTCGATACGCAAAAATCAAGACTTGAGGCTTTTTTGGGAAATTCCTTCGGTGAAGCCGTCAAGACCGAGGCGTGCCTCGTTTCGAGTCCGCGCGTAATGAAGGACTTTCACACGGGAAAGGGAAGAGTTTTCCTTCTTGGAGAGGCGGCGGGCTTTATTAGCTCAAGTTCTTTCGAGGGATTAAGCAGTGCGATGTACAGCGCGAAGGTACTTGCTGATGCATTTGGTAAAGGCAAGACTCATAGTGACGTGCAGAGAATATATCGCAAAAACACGAGATCTTTGAGGTTGAAGCTTCGTATGAAAGCGGTCAAAAGAAGCCTCTTGTGTAATCCGTTTACGAGAGCTCTCATAATGAAAAGCGGTATTCAAAGCATTGAGCCTTATGCAAAATCGACAAGTAAAAGCTAAAAAATCCGACAGATGTGAGTCTGTCGGATTTTTCGTTTATCCCAAATATTCTATCTGCTTATCCGTGAGAGCGTCTATCTCGACGTTCCAGAATTTGAGCTTCATTCTTGCAACTCTTTCGTCGACCTCGTCAGGTACGGTTATGAGCATTTCCTCAAGCTCATCTCTGTGCTGTACGATGTAGAGTGCGGAGAGCGCTTGGATAGCAAAGCTCATATCCATAATTTCCGCAGGGTGTCCGTCGCCTGCGGCGAGGTTTACGAGGCTTCCTTCGGAGATAACGTAAAGCGTTTT
>CALCTE010000138.1 GCA_937893885.1 uncultured Clostridia bacterium
CTCCTTTCGATTCTATTTTTGCGCTTTTCTTTTGCGATAAAGCGTTATTTTTTCTTTCACGATCGGGCTCAACGTTTGAATCAGGATTACCACAATAAGAACCAATCCTTGGAAGGTGTTCTGTATATCCGGACTCAACGAAGGAATGCTCACGATGATGAAATTGATCGCCGTATAGGATAATGCGCCAAAAAAGACACCCAATATTTTTCCTCGTCCTCCTGCCATATTGACTCCGCCCAAAACGACCGCAGCAATTGCATACATCTCATATGAGGTACCGGAGGATGCGGGAGTAACGCTGCCGATCTTGCACGCTTGAATGAAGCTTGCAATACCAACCATAAGTCCCGCAATAACGAAAACAGATACTTTAACACCGCTTACGTTAATTCCCGCAAGTCTTGCTGCCTTTTCGTTACTTCCAACGGCATAAACGCTTTTGCCGTACTTCGTATATGACATCACAAAGATAAACAACACGGTCACGGCTATAAATAGGAAGAATATGTACGGAATTTGGAACGTGCCGAGGCGGAGTCCTCCCGTTCCGAATTTCAATCGTATAAATTCATAGCTCGGCATATCGTCAATCATTGCAAACAGGCTTGAGGATGAGCCGCTGAGCGTGGAATCAATTTCACGCACTGCCGATAACGTCAGCGAACGATAGATCAGCATCGTGCCGAGCGTTACGATGAAAGACGGCATTTTTGCATATCCGACAAGCACACCGTTGATGAGTCCACACACAAGACCGGAGCCCAATGCGGCAAGGAACATCAAAAATACGTTTCCATCCGTTGCATTGTAGGTCATAATCGTGATACCGGAGCACAGAACCAAAGAGGAGCCGAGGGACAAATCGATTTGACCTGTGATAATCACCAACGCCATACCGATTGCCATCGTACCGACAACAACCGAGTTTTGACTGGATAAAATTGCGGAAATATGACCGGGATTGAATTGGTTTCCGTTCGCATTGATGGTTATAGCATAAACGATCAGAATCAATCCAAACACGAATGCGTAGCTATATTTGCCACAGCAGGTCGTTGCTTTTTTCAATACTGAATTGAACGTTAATTTCTTTGTATTATTCATATCACACCTCGCAGGTTTCTTTCGTAGCAGCGCCGGTCGAATACATCATCACGTCACGCTCGTTGATTTCATTATGAGAAAAGATTTTCGCTATGCCTCCGTCGTAAAACACCACGCAGCGATCCGAAACCTTTTGTATTTCCGGTATCTCCAAGGAATTTAGTATAACGGTTTTTCCTTCCTTGGCAAATCCGAGAATCAACTGATATATTTCCGCTTTTGCTCCAACGTCAACACCTTGCGTCGGATTGTCGAAAATCAAAATATCAGCCTCCGTGTTAAGCCATCTTGCAAGGAATACCTTTTGCTGATTGCCTCCGCTTAACGAGGTTATGGATGCTTCGGGTGAATCGGATTTTATACGAAGCATTTTCTTTAATATATCAAACTTATTTCTTTCGCGCTTGGTATTGATAATGTTTTTGGGGAAAGAGAGGGTATGCTCGGCGATCTGACAGTTCTCAAGAATCGTCATATCGGCAATCACGGAGTTTTCTTTTCGGTCTGAGGGGAGCATAGCGACTTTGTTTTTCATAAACCGCTTAATGCTGCCGCTTACCGCTTTTCCGTGAATCTCGACCGTACCACTATGAATCGGAATTGCTCCGAACATTGTTTGCAACACTTCACTTGCTCCGCTGCCTGCAAGTCCGGTCAGCGCAACGATCTCGCCCCTACGAATCGACAAATCCACGTTTTGAAATCCGTTTCCCGTAAGCTTGCTTATTTTTACAACAACGTCTCCCAGTGGGCGAGGCTGATAAACGTCCTCATCTGCATACTCGCGACCTATCATATCCGATGTAATGGATCTCGCATCGGTATCACGAATATTACCGCATGAAACGAACTCTCCGTTTCTGAATACGGTATATCGATCTGCAATTTCAAAGATTTCGGGCATTTTATGAGAAATGAAAATAAAAGATATTCCTTCGTTTCTTTTCTTTTTCAAAATTTCAAACAGTCGTTTGATTTCCTCATTATTCAAGGTCGTGGTCGGCTCGTCCAATATTAACAGCTTGGCATTTTGGTGAAGTGCTCGGCAAATCTCCAAAAGCTGTTTTTCTCCCGGCTTCAGTGAGGATACCAATTCAACAGGATCGATATCAATACCGAGACTTGAAAACAGTTCTTTGGTTTCCTCAATCATTTGCGTCTTTTTTAACACGCCAAAGCAATTCTTTATTTCACGGTTGAGAAAAACGTTTTCATATACCAGAAGATCATTGATTACACTGAGCTCCTGATGAACGAAGGCAATCCCTGCCGCCTGCATTTGCCGTATAGACGGAAGAACGTAGCTTTTTTCGTCAAATTCAATTTTGCCTTTGTCGGCATGAATAACTCCCGTTAAGATATTCATCAAGGTTGATTTTCCCGCGCCGTTTTCACCGAGTAGGGCGTGAATTTCTCCACGTTCAACATCAAGATGTGCATCTGTCAGAGCATTGACTCCGCCGAAAGACTTATATATACCTTGCATATGTAACAGATTACTCATGCAACAATCTCCTAACATCAGTTTTTACGCTTTTATCCTCTTACTTAGCGTGTCCCGTAAATCCTTCGTATTGGCTCACGTTGTTCTTATCTACGATCCATACGGGCTCATACTTGCCGCTACCGACCTCATAAGTCCAGTTGCCGTCAAGATAATCCACCATATATCCAACGACGTTCATCATCATCTTCGGAGAGAAATAGACGGACATCATATCATCAAAATATGTGGTGGCAATAGCGGATTGCGAGGATGCTCCGCTTATCACGTCGTATAATTCCTGCATACCGCCGATTGCGGAGATATAAACGTCCATATTGGCAAGATCGTTCTTCGTAGCATCGGACAGCGAATTACCTTCAAGCAACCGCATAACGCCAAACGTCATTTCATCATCCATCGAATAGATAAACAGCTTACCGCCGTTACTTTTCGCATCAGCCGTAATATCAGTCAGCTTTTGCTCCAAATAGTCGTAGGCACCGTCCGCGCTCCAATTACAAACGACCTTGTAATCGGCGCACAATGCGTCTATTTCCGCTTGAGACCAAATCTTATTCGTCTGATAAGTCTGCTTCGTATGCTCATCATAATATGACAGCTCACCCTTTAAGAATTGTTCAAAGCCTTCCTGACGGCGCGTGCAGACCGTACCGTTATCACCGATCAGCGTAATCATCGTATCTCCGGGGAGCATTCCTTTTTGCTGAAGCCAATATGCAATTCCGGCTCCGCACTGCCAATTGTCACCCGAGGCATTCAAAATAGCATATTTGTCGGGGCCTTCAATGATTCGGTCAAACGATATAAACGGAATGTTATTTACGAT
>CALCTE010000139.1 GCA_937893885.1 uncultured Clostridia bacterium
TTGAGTAATCTTAAAAAACAATTCCATACCTTCTTCTTTATAATCTAAATTTTTATCTATGTCTGGAAATATTTCTAATAATGAATTACTTTTAGCTATATCATCTATATTTTTCACAATACTTTCTACCGCACGCATAGTTTCTTGGATATCTGTTACTGCCGCTACCATGGCAGCCATAGATTGATGTCCAACTAGAACTTCATTATTCATAGCATCAGATGCTAGGCGTACTTGCTGTGCCTGCTTATCAGTTTCCTTGATTTGCTCTGAAATATAATCAATGGCTCCTGTCAAGCTGTCCACTGAAGCTGACTGCTGCGAAGCTCCTGCTGCCAATTGGTCAGCTTGCCCAGACAGAATTTCGCTAGCTTCAGAAAGGCGATCCGAAGCATCTGAAATATGCTCCAACATTTCCTTTTGACGGTTAAACATTTCTGTTGTCTGCCTACTTTTATAATCCAAATCAACCAACAATCTTTCTGTCTCTGCCTGTTTATCTTGTGATTCTTGTAAATAAATCAGACAGTTTTTCGCACTATTATAAATTATAAAGGCACAAGCGACAATTGCCACCATACATTCTAAATAAGTCACAACAGGAATAGTCAAACCATCATTTCGCATATTTAGGATAACATATTCAAATGTAAACAAGACTGCACAATAACCAAAACTAAGCTTAATCAGTTTTTTATCGAAAAAAAGTGCACTCAAGGCTGCTGCTACAATAATTAAAGGAACGCTTAATAAAATATTGCCTGTAACTATTTGAGTAACAAATATAATACTTACAGCTGAAAAAACTATACAGTAGCTTAATTCTCTTTGATATTGAGAATTTTTCAACCCCAAATAAGCCAAGTCTACTGCACCTACCAACAGCAAGAGAATAATCCCCATTAGAACATTATTTTGTAACAAATATACTGGTGAAAGAATAGCTGCACATCCAGTTAAAAAAGCAATGCAAATTTTCATCGGTTGTCTTCTGTCCACGACTACGCCTCCTAAACATCTCTCTTTTCTTTATATTCGCATTTGAGTATATTTTATTAACTCTCTTTTGTCAATGTATCGCCTGTATTTGAATACATTTTTTAACAGGGATAATATGTATTTCAAGCAACAGAAAACGAGCTTGAACAAAATTTGTTCAAGCTCGCCACTAATAAACCTAAAGGCTTACTATTTAACTGTGCAGTACATGAAGTATTTGTAACCTAATGGGTTGCAGAAGAAACCTTCAATGCTATCATCAATCATAAATACATCTGTGTAGTAGTATAAAGGAACGATGCAGCCTGTGCTCATTAATAAGTCTTCAGCCATATGCATCATAGCATAACGATTTTCGCTATTAGTTTCAGCTTTAATTTTAGAAATTAAAACGTCATAAGTTTGTGCCCATGTACCATCTACAACTTTAACATCATAGCCTAAGCCTGTTAAGTCTAAATCGTACATAGCTAAATCAGCGTGAGCACCTTTACCAAATTGAACGTCATTGTTACCGGAAACTGTTGTCCACATATCTAAGAAGCAGATAGGGTCATTGTAGTCAGCTAACCAACCGTTACGAGCTACAGAGTAGTCGCCGTTCTTTCTGGTGTTAAGGAAGGTTGCCCATTCCTGGTTCTCAAGGTTCATCGTAAGACCGATGTTTTTAAATGCTGCCTGAAGGTACTCACCTATTGCCTTGTGAGCATCGCTTGTATTGTAAAGGTATGTAAGGGTAGGAAGTGAAACTTTAGGCAACTCTGTGGTCGTGCTATCATCAGCGGGCTTGTCATTGTCGCCGCTGGGAGTTTCAGCCTTGCAAGCCGTAAAAGCGAATACCATTACGATTGCAAGCAAAAGAGCTAAAATCTTTTTCATTTCTCTTTTTCCTTTCTTAATTTTAGATTTTATCTATTTTCACAGCCGTCTTCAAAGAATTGCACTACTTGGAAGACGGCATTATGAAACGTGTTAAAAGTGTGGCATATCAGTTGAACTTATCCATATTGTGACAAGCCACGAAGTGTCCCTTTGAGACTTCTTTAAACTCGGGCATCGACTCTGCGCAGGCTTCGGTTGCATAGGGGCAACGCGTGCGGAAAGGGCAACCCGAGGGAGCGTTCAAGGGACTGGGAATATCGCCGCCGAGCGGTATTCTTTGGTTTGCTCTTGCGATATTGGGGTCAGGTACGGGAACTGCGGACATCAGCGCCTTTGAGTAGGGGTGAAGCGGACGGTCGTATATCTCGTCTGCGTCTGCCATTTCAACTATCTTACCAAGATACATAACGGCGATACGGTGGCTGATGTGGCGAACTACCAATAGGTCATGCGCGATGAACAGATAGGAAAGACCCATCTTATCCTGCAACTCGTCAAACATATTGATAACCTGCGCCTGAATCGAAACGTCAAGCGCGGATACGGGTTCGTCGCAGACGATAAAATCGGGCGATATAGCCAAAGCTCTTGCAATACCGATTCTCTGTCTCTGTCCGCCCGAGAACTCGTGGGCATAACGCGAAGCGTGCTCACTGTTAAGACCGACGTGTTCCATAAGCTCAAGAACCTTCTGGCGTCTTTCGTCTGCGGACTTGTACATTTTATGTATGTCAAGCGGCTCGGCGATAATATCCGAAACGGTCATACGAGGGTTAAGCGATGAGTAGGGATCTTGGAAGACCATAGCCGCTTTTTTGCGAAACTCTACGATATCCTTCTTGGTAACTATTTGCTTTCCGTTATAGAATATTTCACCCGCCGTGGGCTTATAGATATTCATAAGCGTACGGCCTACCGTGGTCTTACCGCAACCGGACTCACCAACGAGACCGAGAGTTTCACCTTTATTAATATAGAAGGAAACTCCGTCTACCGCCTTAAGCGGTTTTGATTTTAAAAGGCCCGTGTTGATGTTGAAGTATTGCTTTAAATTTTTAACTTCTATAAGAGGAGACTGTGTGCTGTTTTCGATGTTATTCATTGGAATCTCCTCCTTCCGAATTCTCTGCGCTTAACTTTCCTTCTTCAAAATCCTTTTTTACGTTCATCCAACACGCTGCCGCGTGATTTTCGTTTATGAGCTGTCTTTCTGCGCGGTGAGTAAGACATACCTTCATAGCATTGTTGCAACGGGGGGCAAAGGGGCAACCTGCAGGCATATTAAGTAAGTCTATGGGCGAGCCCTCAATAGGTTCGAGTTTTTCCTTTTCATCGGATACCGTGGGTATCGAACGGAGAAGTCCCTTGGTATACTCGTGCGAGGGGTTATAGAATATCTCATCTGCTGTACCCTGCTCGCATATAGAACCTGCGTACATAACTATTACCTCGTCGCACATCTGTGCAACTACTCCGAGGTCATGCGTTATCATAATAATAGCCATTCCAAGCTCCTTCTGGAGCGAATTCATAAGCTCAAGTATCTGCGCCTGAATGGTAACGTCGAGTGCCGTGGTAGGCTCGTCTGCAATAAGTATGTCGGGCTCGCAAGCAAGCGCCATAGCGATAACTATACGTTGACGCATACCGCCTGAAAACTCGTGTGGGTACTGCTTCATGCGCTTCTCGGGTTCGTTGATGTTAACGAGCTTAAGCATTTCGATAGCTCTTTCTTTTGCCTGAGCTCTGTTTCTGTTGGTGTGAAGCAGTATAGCTTCCATAAGCTGATGTCCGATGGTATAAGTGGGGTTAAGAGAGGTCATAGGGTCTTGGAAAATGATCGACACCTTATTTCCTCTTACAGTCTTCATAACCTTTTCGCCTACGCCCACGAGCTCTTGTCCGTCAAGCTTAATTGAAGACTCGGGATGTATTTTTGCGGTGGGAGCAAGTATCTGCATTATCGAATAAGCGGTGACGGATTTGCCCGAGCCGGACTCGCCTACGATGCCGAGGACTTTTCCGCGCTCAAGGTTGAAGGATATGCCGTTTACCGCCTTTACTTCACCCGCATCGGTGAAAAAGCTGGTACGTAAATTTTTAACTTCCAATAAAGCCATTTCTTCGCCCTCCTTTAGTTATTGAGCTTCGGGTCAAACGCGTCGCGAAGACCGTCGCCGAAGAGGTTGAGCGAAAGAACGATCAATGAGATAACTATCGCGGGTATAAGCAGACGCATAGGATACGTGGAGATACCGTCAAGCGCATCGGAAGCAAGGGAACCGAGAGAGGGCATAGGTGCGTTTACGCCGAGTCCGAGGAATGAAAGATAGCTCTCGGTAAAGATAGCGCTGGGTATCTGAAGTGCTGTCGAAATGATAATTACGCTTATACAGTTGGGAATGAGGTGCTTTCTTATGATCCAAGGACTCTTTGCGCCCGAGGCTTGTGCAGAAAGCACGTACTCCTGCTCGCGAAGAGAAAGTATCTGTCCACGGATAAGACGGGACATAGATACCCAATAAAGAAGCGCGAACACTATAAATAAGCTTATCATATTGCTTCCGAGGTCTGCGAGTATCGTTCCCTCTATGATGGGTCCAAGCACGAGCTTCATAACCGAAGCAAGCAAAATGACCATAAGCATATCGGGAAGCGAATATATGATATCTACTATTCTCATTATTATAAGGTCAACCTTGCCGCCGCAGTAGCCGGCGATAGAGCCGACGAGCATACCGATAACAAGGACGATTATGCTTGCAAAAAATCCTACTAAAAGAGAGATTCTCGTTCCGTAAACTATACGGATAAGATAGTCACGGCCGTGGGAGTCCGTTCCGAATATGTGAGGGAAGACGGACTTGCCGCCCGCAAAGGAGTTTACGCATATAACGTGGAAGGAATTTGCGGCTCTCGATTCGATAACGGCTGCTTCGCCGGAAACTCTTACGGCTTTGTGAGATAAGCCTTCGGTTGCCCATATCCAATCATTTTCCGTAGCGTTTGCACCGAAGGTGTCACTTGTAGCGGCGGGCTTGTGAGTGTACTTACCCGTAGAGCCTTCCGCAAGCTTTGCAAATTCTTCGACACCCTTAAAAGTGCCGTCGGCATTTTTGTAGCTTGCAAGAAATTCTTCTGCGGAATCCTTGTCCGTAAATTTAACGTAATGTATATCCGCCGTGCCCAAAGTTTCGAATCTCTCGGTGGAGCCGAGCTTAAAGGGAGCGAGGTTGTTATACGATGCGTCAACACCGTAAAGAGAGTTGCCGAGCTGCTGATCGTAGCCGTAGGGCCAGAACATAGGCAAAAATACGGATGTAAGAACGATAGCGACGATAATGAAGAAGCTTACCGTTGCCACTTTATTTTTGAGAAGGCGCTTTACGCCGTCCTTGAAGAAGGTCGATGCGGGGCGCATCTGCACCATATATTCCTTTTCTTTATCGGTTGCGGGAAGGAATGAGTCCACGTCAAGATGCATACTGAAGGCGTTCTTTTTCATTTGCTTTTTCCTCCTTAATCCAACTTGATGCGGGGGTCTACTACCTTATACATTATATCGCCTATAAGGTTCATAACGACTATCAAAGTAGCCAAAACGATGGTAGTACCCATGATAAGTGTGTAGTCGCGGTTTGTAATACTGCTTACGAAAGAACGGCCTATGCCGGGAACTGCGAATATCTGCTCAACTACGAGCGAGCCGGTAACTATGTAAGCAAGCATTGGGCCAAGATACGTGATAACGGGTATGAGCGAGTTCTTGAGAGCGTGACCGAAAATGATTTTGACGCCCGAAACGCCCTTCGCTTTTGCCGTACGAATATAATCCTGACCGAGAACGTCAAGCATAGATGAACGCGTAAGACGAGTAATGTGTGCCATAGGGCTCAAAGAGAGCGTGATTACGGGCAATATAAGGCCTGCGGTCGAAGCGCCGTTTGCGGGAACGAGGTTTAAGGTGACAGCGAATAGGTAAAGTAACAGCGTTCCCATAATAAACGACGGTATTGAGACGAAAGCCGTCGTTACGACCATAATGACGCGGTCAATAAACTTATTGCGGCGCAAAGCGGCAACGGCACCCAGAATGACACCTATCACTACGGCTATCGCGGCGGCGATAACACCGAGCTTAGCCGAGGTCTTGAGTCCGTTGGCTATTATATCCTGAACCATCATTCCGTCCTTCTTGAGCGAAGGACCGAAATCAAAGTCGGTAACGACGTCTTTTAAATAACTGAAATATTGCTCGTGGACCGGCTTGTTCAAGCCGAATTTTTCTTCGAGACGGTCTTTTGCCGCTTGGGGCAAAGCCTTTTCACTCGTAAACGGATCTCCGGGCACCGCGTGCATAACGAAAAACGTCACGGTAATAACTACCCAGACTGTCAGTAACGCCAGCAAAATACGTTTACCGACGTATAGCAATGTTTTTAAACTCATTTTCTTACCTTTCCTTTGCATAAAACCAAACTGTATTATTTTTTTTGCAAAATTTCAAAAAATGCAAAAATACAGTTATAATTATCTTGATTTTACCACGAAATAATATTTTTTTCAATACCTATTTCACTTTTTTGTGAAAAATATGGTGTATACATTTATAATAGGTAAAAAGATGATAGGGCGGGGAGACTCTCCCGCTCCCGCATAAAATAAAAAACGACGTGTAAAACACACGCCTCGCGTTTTGCCCTCGTGCAAACAAAACGAAAGTCCCACGCCCTAAAAAACAGTCCACCGGACTGTTTTTCTAAACGGGCTTCCGAATCCACCCGCTCCCACATAAAATAAAAAACGACGTGCTTTAGAGTCGTACTCTAAAGGACAGTCTTATGTAGGATACGGTGTAGCCCGTGAGGGCTGCACCGTTTTCCTTTGTTCAAGCGGATTTTAACGGCTTTTCCCGTATTTCTTCCATTGCCGCAATCAGTTCCTTTTCTGTAGGAATATTGATTATTCCCACCGCTGTAAAAGAAATATCGATTGGAACGTGCTTTACACCATTCTCATCCTTTTCGCTGTTGTGAACATCAATCCGCTTAACCAAAGTGTTTACAATCGTGGGTGTTAATTCTTTTAAGTCAGTACACTCACGGATCGCTTCAAGAAAAACCTTCAAATCAATCTTTTCCTGTTCAGCTTTTCTGACTGCCTGCTCGTCGTGTTCAACTACGGCGAGCAGTTCTTTTTGCTCTTGTTCATAGTTGGCAGACATACGGTAGAAGCGTTCATCGGAAATCTTACCGAGCACATTATCTTCATAAATACGCTCAATCAACATATCAAGCTCTTTAATGCGCCTCTTAGACTTCTCAATATTTTGCTTCATATTACGGATTGTCGTTTCTCTGCCGAGTGTGTTCTGCTTTGCAAACAAGTAAAGGAACACTGGTTCAAACTCCTGCACATACTTTGCTACCTTCCGTATAGTATCAAGCACCAATTCTTTGAGTACGGAATCACGGATAAAGTGAATGGTGCAAGCACCTCTGTTTTCCTTGTACTGTGAACAGCGGTAAAATTCTTTGCCGTCCTCAATACTTTTAGAAGCACAGTAATACAGTTTGGAACCGCAATCTGCACAGTATAATAGTCCTGCAAACATACTTGATTTTCCCGTTGCTGAATTGCGGCGGCGATGCTTTCGGAGTTCCTGCACTCTCTCAAAGGTATCTTCATCAATAATCGCTTCTTGGGTGTTGGGTATAATCTGCCATTCTTCTTCGGGAAGATGGATAGTTTTCTTAACCTTAAAGCTGACAAAGGTGCTTTTGAAATTGACGGTGCATCCCGTGTACTGACGGTTTTCAAGAACGTGCCGAACAGTTACCTGATCCCAACGGTACGGGTTATCCGGTCGCTTGTTTGTTGCTTTTCTGCCGATACGATAATAATACTCAGTGGGACATACGATTTCCTCACTCTCTAAACGCCGTGCAATTTTCATCGGTCCAAGTCCCGCAAGACACAACTCAAAAATATATCGAACTACCTTTGCGGCAGGCTCGTCAATAATCCATTGTTTTGGATTATCGGGAGATTTCATATATCCAAAAGGAACGGCAGAAGATACACGCTCTCCGTTATCCGCTTTGGATTTCCAAACCGCCTTTATCTTTTTACTTGTTTGCTCTGCATACCATTCATTAAAAATATTGTAGAACGGCATCATTTCAAGTCCCGTCCCCGTATTGGTATTTACATTCTCTTGAATAGCGATAAATGTTATTCCAAGTGAAGGATATACCACCTGAGTTAGCCTACCCATTTCAATGGTTTCTCTACCGAAGCGGGATAAGTCCTTTACGATAATAGTACCGATTTCGCCGTTCTCTGCCATTTTCTGCATACGCTGAAAATCGGGGCGGTCGAATGTCGTGCCGGAAATGCCGTCATCTACAAAAAATTCGGGGTGAAGGTATCCGTGCTCTTTGGCATATTGAGAGAGGATCGCCTTCTGATTAGATATACTGTTGCTCTCACCGTCACGTCCGTCATCTTGCGAAAGACGGCAGTAAAGAGCAGTAATTTTTACATTATTCTCGGCTTGCTTTTTCGCCATAATAAACTCCTTTCTGTGTAAGCCGAGCATTGCATATTAGGCAATGCTATTATACAATGCTCGCTACACTTGATACAATTCTGTGGGTTACAGTTCGGTGGACAAAATCAAGTCCTTGAACTGCTGCAATATACTTTCCTTGCCTTCGATATTGAAGCTGGCGGTAACATCATAAATCGTGCCACTGATCTTCTTGGATAGGCAAATTTTTTGAGGAATAGGGATAACCGGTAGGGGCGTTTTTCGTATCGACTGAGTAACCGGAATAACGTATTCCTGCAAATCAATGGGGCGAGTATCATCAACTCGCCCCATTCCTCTAATCGCAAGTACATCCTTAAAACTGATTTTCTGTAACATATACTTCACCTTACCTTTCATCACGGTTGCGCTGACGGATTAAGAATTTGCGGTAATGCTCACAAGCCTTCAAAACAAAATCCTCAGCCTGCTTTGCATTGGCGTTAGGGACATATTGGCGGATGCGTTCCATCGGTACTTTGAACATTTCCCGTTGATTAGCTTTTTCTTCGCTCATAACGGCGGCGATGACTTCGGGAGTCAAACCTTGCTCTTGGCTCATCTTCTTAAAACGGCAAGCCTGAGAAAGTGACGGCGTACAATCGTTTAGTTCCATCTGCTCCAATAGGTCATACTGTTCCTGTTCATTGAGATAGGAAAGTTCAACGGCGGGAGTAAAGGCAATTCGTCCGTCATCCACATATTGCAAAATTTCGGGGATGAGATTGGTAAGACGGATATAGCGTTTAATGGTATCTTTACTTGTGCCTGCATCCTCTGCAATTTGCTCCGTTGCCAACCTCGGTGCAAGTTGCACCGAGGTTAAATCTGTGCGGTATCCTTTGTGTGCCAAAGCCTCTGCTTTCATCTTATAAGCAAAGGCTTTTTCAGACGGTAAAATATGCTCTCGGTGCAGGTTGCTGTCCACAAGCACGATTGCCGCCGCATCACGGTCAAGGGAAACAACTAAGGCAGGGACTTCTGTAATCCCTGCCTTTCTGCTTGCCATAACCCGTCTGTGACCGGATATGATCTCATATTCATCTGTGGTGTTTTCCAATGGGCGGACTATGATGGGAGATACAACGCCGTGCATCTTGATACTTTCGGCAAGGGCATCCATTTCCTCATTGTCCTGCACCTTGTAGGGGTGGTTCTCAAAGGGGTGTAATTTCTCAATAAAGATATTCTTCTTAGTATTTTTCATCGTTCATAACCTCGTTCTTTCTTTTTTATCAAATTATTTCGTTTCATTTCGATATTGCGCTCCTGCTCAAGAAGCTCGTAAATTTTTGGGATATGCTCCTCGATACGCTTTACAATATCTCTCTGCTTTCGCAGGGGTGTGATCTGTTTGGTGATTTCTTTCGCTTGTGCCTTCAAAGCGGCATCTTCTTCGGGAGTTTTGGAACGGCGGATTTTTAAGCGAACTGCATACCGTTCCTGCTCCAATACAGAGATACGGGCAGATAAGTTCTCTTGAAATGACAAAAGCTCCTTTGGCGACTCAATGTTGTTGTCGCAAAGGAGCTTGTATTCCTCGATATATTTATCTAATTTCTGTACCTCTGCCCGCATCATCGGTGAGAGTGGTCGGTTGTGCTTTTCTTCAATATTGTTGCCTGTGCAAATTTTCAGCAGTTCAATAAACAGAGCAAACAATACTTGCACCGTATCCATACGTTCCAACCGCCGCCATTCGTATTCGATTACTAGCAGAGGTTTTCGCTTATACGGAGCATTATAAATGGTGTTCATAATCGGTCCGACTTGATTTTCACGGCATCGTTCCCGTATGCGCTCTTTGGTGTAATCCTCGCCTAAACTGCTGATACGGATTGCCCGTTTCCATCCGTCTGCAATAACAGACGGATGATCGTAATAAAAGTCACGCTCAAAGCGATAACCAAGATTTTTCATACAAAACTCGATTTCTTTGAAACTGCCGCTATTGGCGATGGCTTCATCCACATCCCGCCGCAGTATATCTCGGTGAGTGAGATTGCCGGAGTTGCGTATCCAATATTCCTTTTTGTTGTTGTAAAATTTATGGCTTTGGATAACGGACTTGTTTTTCGCTGCACAGATGGAATCGGAGATTTTGCGAAGCTCCAGCCGATCCCCAATACCGTTACGGAATTTCTTGCCGTCCACAAAGGAAACGCTGTTTATTACAAAATGATTGTGGATGTTATCGGTATTCAGGTGGGTGGTGACTACCACCTGATACCTTGCACCCCACATCTGCCGTGCGGTTTCCATTCCGATTTGGTATGCTTCATCCGGTGTGACTTCGCCTGCGGCAAAGCTCTGATACCCGTGATAAGCGATATTTTTGCCCCGCTCACCGAAACGGCGCTTAACGGCAATCATTTCGTTGTAGGCGTTATGCTTGGAGCAGTTGATACCCGATACAAACATCGTTTGGTCGGTTTTATCATCATTCTCCACATAGCGGATGGCGGCGTATAAATCCTCGTCAAGGTATTCCTTTGCGGTGGTTTTGTCGGGATTGTTGGCGTAGTCGATCACTTCCTTTAACCGTCCTTTGACGGGCCAAAAGCCTGTGGTTGCCATTTGCGCATATTCTCCTTTCTCGGTGTGATAAGCTCCGCCGATATATCTTTCAGTAAAGACAGCGCCGCTGTATTCACTTCCGCAGAGAAGGGTTGCTCAACGAGAGCATCCAACCTTTCGCAGAAATAAAAAAGCGCATCGGGTGGAACCGACTTCGGCTCATATCCCAATGCTCTTTGGCGGAGGTATTCGGTTGTGGTTAGTCCGCACCGCTTGGCAATGTCGCTGATGCGGTCTTTTTCCTTTTGGGTAACACGGGCGACGATCCGTATATCTTGTTTTTTCATAACATCATCCTTTCATAATGGGGTATTAGGGGCTATCCCCTAAAGAGTCCGCCATAACTCTTATGGCGGCAAGCGACATTTGGCACACAAATGTCCTGCTTGTTACGGTGTAAGACACACGCCTATGGGCGTATGCCTTCCATTCTCCGTGACTTGCACCGTGAGGGAGCGAAGCTCACAGTTATACCGTTTTCTTGATTTGGTGCATTGAGCCACTTTGGCACAGTTAATGCGATAAAAATGCTCTTTTGAGCCAAAATCGGTTATCTTGGCTCAGCCGAACATTTCTAAATCCGCAAGGACATTTTTTGCGTTCTCGGCTTTCTGTTCTTCGGTCAGCTCTGCCGTGATCGCTACTGCGGTAGGCAGCGCTGACACCACCGCCACCGTCTGAACTTCCTCCCGAAATATTTGCCGTATGCTTTCAAGCAGAGTTTCGTTATCGGCGCTTTCCTTGTTCATATAGGCAATTACGGCATCTACGATAAACTTATTACGGGATTTGTTTAAGGTTTGTAGATATTCAGCGGCTTTCTTTTCGGCGGGTACATCGGCGTGAAATCTTACGTTGATACGGTAATCGCTCATACCGCCGCACCCGATTTAAGCTGAATTTCCGCCATATACTCATAGCCCTTTGCGGCGGCGGAAATATCGTCCACGAACTTAACACGGTCAGCATTGAACTTGTAGAAGTTCTTTACAAGGCAACCGCCGCCACCGGTGATATACAGCATCATCGTACCCTCGTCATAACCGTGTTCACGGAGTCTGCGGAAAATATCTTTTACATATTCCGTTGCGATAGCTCGGATGATTTTCTGATCGGCGGGAGCAATATTGGCAGAACCCTTGACAAGAACTCCCTCGATAATAGCATCGTTGATTTCCCGCTGGGTTTTCTGCATAAACATCTCCCGCACCGCAAGGGTACACTGATAAGTGCCGAACTTTTCGGTATACATCTTTCCCGCTTGCGGTCTGCCGTTTATCATATACAAAACATTCATTGTGCCGTTGCCAATATCCGCAACCATATTGACACCGTTCATTGTGGTGGCAAAGTCAGCAATGGCGGCGTACCCCTGCGGATAGATGCGTACACCCTCAACCGTGATATGATAATCCTCCTTCTGATAGGTGAAGCAAACCTCTTTGTTTTTACTGAGATAAGCGGCAAAATCCTTTTTCTGTCCGCTTGTCCAAGTCAGGGGCAAGCCTGCGGCGATAATAACCTTTGCTTCGGTCAGCTTTGCACGCTGAAGCTCCTTTGCGATAGCAACAAGGGTTAAAACATAATAATCCTCGTCACGGATTTTATCGGGAAGGAACTCTTTGTGTCCTTCTCCGATCAGATAATACTTACCGTCATAAACGAGCATATCTCCCGTAAACAGCGGCTCGGCATCGTAGGCAAGTAGTCCGGTCTTAAAGCAGCAGTTCGCCGTTTTCATATTTCCGTACCCGTGATCGATACCGATAACATACATTTCGTTAAATTTTCTCATAATTACATTTCTCCTTTTCTTACTTTAATTTGTTGATTTTCTTGATTTGTTCGTACAGCTCTCTGTCGCTGGGCAGTACCGCTTCTTTGAAATAGTTGCAATAGATACCGTAGATAGAGATAAGCTGCACACAACGGTGTGCTTCGCCGTCGTCAAGCAGGATGCAGTTGCCATCCTCGTCACAGTTGGCGCAAAGCTCTCTGACAAGGCGGTGAACTCTCTCCACTTGCCTTGGGGTGATCTTTATCATAGACTTTTCCTCCTTTCGTTTTCAGGCAACAAAAAAGCCGCCGGTTTCCCGACGGCAATGCCCTGAGTATTGTGAGGTTTTCGCTCCCTCTACTTTATAGAATAGGGAGAAAAGGCTAAAACAGCAAGTATTACGCAACTCGTCTAAAACGATTGTCGCAACTGCTCTGAAACCATTGAAAATACGGAGTTTTTATGATATACTATATAAAAAGCAAACTTATAAAACGGTGTTGCAACTAAAATTTTCAAAGTTTTTTCTTGAATTTTTGCAAAGGGACATTTATTGGACATTTAATATGTTAGAATTAGGATGGAGGGTAAGAAACTATGCGTGAAAAGGTTGAATATTTTACCGCTGACTACCGTGACGGTAGAGTGCATATTGGCGGCAAGGTGTATCAGGCAGGATATTTTGCCACCCATCTGCTGAATCAGTATTATGAAAACGACACCGCCGCCCGCATTGCCGTGTTTACAACGGATAACTGGCATTTAAAAAGAACGCTTGAAATAGGGTATATGGATATAAAGGATTTCCTTGAAGTCGGTGAGCGTATGCAGCATATCTTTAAGGCGCTCCCTTGGCTGAGTCCGTTCAATATGCTCGATACCAAAGCGGAACGGGAGCGTGTGGCAAAGCTCTTCACAGAAGAAAATCATAAAAAGATAATAGAATATTGGCGGCGCAAGGCAGAGGTTTACAATATGACCGATGAGCAGGCTTGGCTTGACCGTGTCCCTAACTCCTACGATAAAGAGTTTATGACGGAAGCACGGGACTTGCTCAATGAAGTGTTCTTTACCTTGGATTTTTACAACGATTTGAAAGAGGATATGCGCAACGCCTTCCACGCTCTGCGGGAGTTTGTTTCCCGCATAGACGAAGCTGAAAAATTTAACGAGGAATATCTGCTACCTATTGCACTTAATATATTCGGTTCGGTAGCATTTCCCGTGGAAACGGAATATGTGGGCATCAAGAAGTCCAGCCGCAGTAAAACAGCAACGGTTGCACGGCGGTTATATTTTGAAAATTATTATAGCTTTGTAATTACGGATTTCTTTGAAGGTCTGCATCACGGGCATTATCCAAGACAATGCGAAATTTGCAAAAAGTATTTTCTTATGACCTCTGCCCGTAGGCAAAAATACTGCAACGGCATAGCCCCCTATGAGTATAACGGCGAAAAAATGACGTGCAGGCAATACGCTGTTATTATGGGTAAAAAAGAAAAGGTGGATGCCCACCCGATACTGAGCATCCATAAAAAGCGTTGCAACTGCATCCGAGCAGAGCTGTCCAAAGGCACGATCACAAAAGAATTTGCAACGGCGGCAAAAGAGATTGCAGACGAGCTGAAAACATTGGCAATCCACGGCGATGGGTACACCGCCGAGCAATTCAAAAGAGATATGACACGGGAAGCGTTATATGCGCTGACCGATAAGCGATTAAAGTAACGGCAGTATAACAGATTGGAGGTGAGTGCCGTGAAGGAATGGCAAAAGGAATTATATATCTACCGTCTTTCTCCGGCACCGCCGAGAAAAGACGATCTGCAGGAATATATTGACCTATACCTTGCCGAAAAAGAAGAAAAATATCTGTCTTGGTTTCTGCATTACTATGAGCCAACGCTTAATACCACCGTTATGGGCATTGTGCAGAGGTATTCGATGTTCGGGCATTTCCTTGATATAAAGGAAGCGTGTGTGCTGGGTATCCTGCGGGCGTTGGAAAAATATCTGCCTGACTGCGACACGCCTTTTATAACCTACAAAACACGTATTATGTGGGAGGAAATTCATAATTATATGCGCACAATGCGGACAGGCTTTACGGTACAGAGTGACGATGAATACCAAAACCTTCGTAATATTATGCGACTGTACGCTACTTACAACAGCAGAAATGATCCCGAAACGCTGAAAAGAATATCCGATGAAGTTGGCTTATCCGGAAAGACGGTAAGTAGGATCCTGCGAAGCGGTTTTCACAATATGCAGTTCGTGGATTTTTACCGCAGTTATGCTGATGAGGATAGCGAGGAAAGCCGTGAGGATGTTACTTGCGACTATACCTTTGAACCTTGCCGTGAGCTTATACGGGCAGAACAGACCGAAGCGGTATTCGGCGCATTGGACGAGCTTTCTTACCGTGAGCGTGAGGTCATACGCTCTCACATTGGCTTCTGTCCCGATTGCCACAGTATGAAAAGTCCCAAGTTCAGACCGCACACATTCCAAGAGATTGCTTACAAGAACGAGTTGTCCTCTGCGGAAGCGGCGGAAAACATCTACCGCAAGGGACTTGACAAGATGAAAGATAAGCTGAAAAAGAAAGGGATATATCATCCATAAAAAGGAAAAGCCCCGTTGGGAATGCAGAAATTGCTGTACTCCCAACGGGGCTTTAATGATACTGGCAATATTATTTAACTATAGATTAAACGAATTGGCTTTGAGAATCAATACTTTTGAGTATCTCTTATTAATCGATTGTTAAATCGCCATTACTGCTGATAGGTATGGAATTTCCGAGATATGTTGGAACGAGTTTGAATATACAAATTATTTCGTTGAGCGTTTTTGTGTACGCTTTAATTCATAGCACTCATCGCACATAGAAGCAACGTCAGGCGAATGACTCACAAGAATCACGCATTTTCCTTGCTCTGCGAGGTTGTGGAAGATGCTCATGATTTCCCGCTGGGTATCACTGTCCAGATTGCCGGTAGGCTCATCGGCGAGAATAATATCAGGATCATAGGAAAGCGCACGTGCAATGGCAACACGTTGCTGTTGTCCTCCGGAAAGTTTCAAAATACGGCGGTTACACTCATCGTCATCAAGTCCGACACTGTGCAACACTTCCATAGCTTTGTTGCGTTTTTTAACGCCCTTTACACCGGCAATATCCATTGAAAGCATAACATTCTCTACGGCGGTGAACTTACTCAGAAGATTATAGCTCTGAAAAATAACACCGATACATTTACTGCGGAATTTGTATTTGTCAATATTCTTTATATCTTTTCCGTCGTAGTAAATATTGCCTTGATTAGGTGCTGCAAGCCCTGCCAAAATCGAAAGCAATGTGGTCTTGCCTGCACCCGACTTTCCGACGATGCAGTATATTTTGCCTTTCTCAAATTCAAGAGAAAGGTTGTCCAAAACAGTGTTTCTCCCATATGAAAAACTAATGTTATTTAATGCAAGAACTGACATAGTAACACCTCCTTAATCTCTGTTCGCCAGTATTTTCAATGGCTCATATCGCATGACAAACATCACGGAAACCATACCGGAAACCAAAACCAGCAGTATGGCAATTCCTAACATTTGAAGTACAACGGTAAAATTCATAGCAGAACTGATTTCGGTTACATAGTTTGTTTCCGGTGTACCGCCAAACAGATTGGAAAAAGCTTTATTGCCGCCGCCAAAGTTTCCGCCCATCATTCCGCTTTGTCCACGCCCAAAGTTTTCAGTCACGCTCTCCGCCTGCTCCTGCTGTGCTGCTACTTGATTTTCAAGTAGGGCATTGGTAACAGGAACTGCGGACACAGCACCGACACCAACACCGATCATAACCGCTATCATTGTTACTACAAAGGTTTCAGTAATGAACTGCATGGCAACTTTGCCTTTTTTCATACCCATAGCGGTCAATACGCCAATCTCATACTTGCGCTCTCTTGTGTTGAAGATGTTGAGAACAATAAGGATGACTGCACCAATCAAGAGAATAACGATTAAAAACCAACCTGCCATTGTACTTAAAGTGTTCAATGGAGTTAAGCTGTTTTCATAGGAAGTGAGGTCAGCAGAAGATACAATATAGCTTTCATCAAGACCAAGTGTTCTGACATCTTCTTCAAACTGATGGTAGGCATCCGTATCTGCAAATACATAAGTGGTGTTCAAAGAACCGATTAATGCTGATTCGGATTCCATGCCGGTATTCTCATCGACTACGATTTCAGAAACAGATTCAGACGCATTAACAATAGATTGAAGCGCTGTATAACTCATATATATCCTGTTTGCAGGATCGTTCGCAGTCATGCCCTTCATTGAGAAGCTGCTTTCGTTTGCGGAAGAATCTGTATAAAGACCAACGATATTTAATTCATAGATCTCTTCTTCATTATTTGGATTTGCGACCTTAATGATGTCGCCAATATTCAGATCATTAAAAATGGCAAGCTCTTCTGAAATAATACAGTCATAATTGGCTGTACCTTCTTCAAATACAGAGCCTTCGGATATGGATGCAGTACCGTCAACAAAGGAGGTCATAGCCACATCGCTGCTGTAACCTACGACCGTGAAATCTGCGGATGCTCCAAATCGGCCCATACCGCCCTTGCCACCCGGCATTACATAGCCGCCTTGCTCTGTGGCGGTATCACTGTCTGTTTCTGTGCTTACCGGCTCAAAGGTCTCTGTACCGTTTATGGAAACGGTTAGGGCGTAGTAGAAATCCTTAACTGAATCCGATTCGGCATATTTCTGATACTCCTCAAGTGAAAGCGAGGATGAACCATTCATCATACTTGCAAATTGCGAGCGATCAAAGCTACCGCTGTTCATACCACTCATCATAGACTGACGATCGAAAGAAATCGTACCTGTTACATTCATTGTGCTCAGTGTTTCAGTTTTCGCACTTTCTGCTGCCTGTCGGATAGAAAGACCGACGCAAGCGGAGACGGCAATCACAAGAACAATAATACCGATTAGGATATTACGCCCTGCAGATCGCCCAATACATTTTAGTGCATTTTTAATTACATACATAAGATTTCGTTCCTTTCTGCAATGTTAAACAAACTATCTACATTACAGTAAATATAATAAGTGATGTGCCTAAAGACAGACTAAAGACATTTGTGAACAGATAGTGAAACTTTATTATCGCTTATCCTGATATCTCTATAAACATCTTGGGCGCAGTCCGATGTCGGACTACGCCCAGTGGTATATTATTATTTTAGTACAACTTTAAATCCGATGATATTTGTGCCTTTTTTGTAAGAAGTGATATCTCCTTGATGATTTTTGGCGATGGCCTTTGCAATGGAAAGCCCAATTCCAAAACTTCCTGTGTGGCTTCTTGCCTTATCTGACCGGTAGAAACGATCAAATAAACGCTCCAATTCAATCGAGTTTACCTTGGCATAAGTGTTCTCCACAGTTAAAACCGGATATCTTTTGGCAGATAAAGTAACACATATTGCTCCACCAGGATCGCAATATTTGATTGCATTGTCAAGCAGTATGGATGTAAGACGTCGAATCAAGCCCTCATCGCCACTATATAAAACAGGCGAAGTTCCATTGAACAGCAACGTCTTTCCACGTTCTTCTGCAAGAGTATTAAATTCAGATACGGTATCGGAGATAACGGCAGTCAGGTCAAAGGAGGAAATCACCAAATTGGAATTATCCTCATCCATACGGGAAAGTGCGACAAGCTGATTGACAAGCACACCCATGCGCTCCCCCTCGCTACGTATATCATCCAACCATTCATTTTTTCCAAACTCGTTTTCAACAATATCAAGATTAGAGAGGATCAAAGTGAGCGGCGTTTTCAATTCGTGATTGGCATCGGTGATGAACTGTTTTTGTTTCTCGTAACTTTCCGCAACAGGACGAACCGCCCATTTTGAAAAAAGGATAATAAACAAAAGAATCACAAAACCACTACCAATGAGAACGGGCAGGGCAATTAACACAAACTGACGCATTACCTCCTTGTTCATACTGCCGTTTACAAATACAATTAAACTTCCTTGTTCAACAGAAACGATTTTGTACCGATAATCGGATATCCAGCCTCTTTCATCTCTGCGTTCCATAGCTTCTTGTGCATATTCTCTTGCTTGCTCACGAGTGACGGAAGAAATTGATGCCACATTCTCACGGATGATATTTCCGTCTCCATCTATCCATATTGAAAAAAAGCGGGTGCTGGACCGTGTTTCCGGCGTGATGATGCCCATTTGCATAGATCCCCGATGCGGATTAGAATGACCATGATCAAACACAGGAAAATATCCATCATTTTCAGATATTGTATCAGTCAGCGTATCCATTATGTTATTTAACCGCAATGTTCCAAATATGCAGATTGCCAGATAAACGATAGTAATTACGAGGGTAATTGATACTGCACTGATCAATATCATTTTTTTGCGTAGTGAATGGATCATGACTTATCCTCCAAAACATATCCGGCTCCACGGATAAATCTAATCTCTAAAGGAGCATTGATCGCAAGCACCTTTTTACGGATATTAGAGATATGCACCCACACCACGCTGGAGTCCACCTCGGAATCCCATCCCCAAATATGAGCCATAAATTTATCCGTGGGAACTATGATTTTTGGGGTTTGCATAAGCATCTCCATAATCTGATACTCTTTTCCGCTCAAACTCTGAACCTCGTCATTGTAACCCAGTTGATAAGTTGAGCGATTCAGAATCACATCGCCATAGGAAAGAATATCCGGCACATAGTTATCCTTGCGGCGCAGCATAGCTCGAACCCTTGCTAAAAGCTCTGGGGTGGAAAAGGGCTTTGGAAGGTAATCATCTGCACCGGCATCTAACCCTTCCACTCGTTGCGACACCTCGGTTCGAGCGGTTAGAAAAAGTGCGGGCGTCTTAATATTCATCTTGCGCAGGTTTTGAAGAACGGTGATACCATCCATACCGGGCATCATAATATCCAACACAAGACCATCGTATTCTTCTGTCTGTGCATAAGCAAGTGCCTCGTCGCCGTTGGATACACCGTCAACGACAAAGTTGTTTTTCTCAAAAATGTGAAGCAGAGATTTCAATAATTTAGGGTTGTCCTCTGCAATTAACAAACGCATAATAAGTCCTCCGTTATGATAGACGATATTATAATTGTAGCACAAAAGGCTAAAGTACGGCTTAAGATTTCTTGATTTGTCCCACTTTCGACATATTTATGTATACATTATACTTGGTTTCTATAAATAACACAAGGTAGAGCAGACTTCAAAATAGAAACAGCGGCAGGGAGAATCCTTGCCGCTGTTCTCGGTTAGTTGTAAATTATATCGTGATTTACGATTTCTGTGGCTC
>CALCTE010000140.1 GCA_937893885.1 uncultured Clostridia bacterium
TCCGTCGATCTTCTTATCATTCATTATGATGCGAAGCCGCTCCGCGAAGTCCTCCGCTTCTACGTCAAGTGGGTAGAATGAAAATCTCTCGTTGCCGTATGCTTTTTGAGCTTTTGCAGCAAGCACCTCGTTATATTCAAGTCCGATCGCACACAATACCTGATCCGAGGTGAAACGCTCGATCGTTTTCGCTCCGTCGTTGCATCCGATATCAAGAACCGCGAGATCTTGTCCTTCGGAGAAAATTTGTGCGAAAACAGGTGCCTCATAGCAGGCGAGTAGCTCGTTCTGCACACGAAGTCTTTTTATTTCATTTTTCTCCTGAAAAACAAGTTGACTCTGCACGGTTAGGTCTCCTTAGATAATCATGTAAAGATAGTTAAATATCATTTTGCGTTGATAGTCGCAATACTTTGTTTTCTTTTGAATGAGCTTCAGCACGCCCGAATCGATTTCGTCACCATCAGACTCAAACGGGTTATACAAGCTGACGTTATCACGAATACGGAGAACGTAATCTCCGTCCTTTTCCATCAGCTTGATCGAAATATAATACGCCTTCTTCTTGCTTTCATCATCAAGACCGAACTTAATTACATTGAGCAAAAGCTCTTCGCAAATAAAGTTGATAAAGAAGGATTGCTTCATACCAATCTCCCATTCCTCGCAAACGGCTTCAAGGTCGCCGGAGATCTGCGCCATACTTTCCGCTTCAATGAGATAGGAGCGTTCAAAACATTTTCCAGTCATACCGTATTCTTTACTTACGTACTTCTTTGAGGAACGGAATACCAGCACACCGACGATCATCAGCGTACAAAGAATCTCGGTACAGATATACGTGATCGAAAGACCGATAATATTGGCATTCGGGATAAACAATGCTCCGAGCACCAGCATCAAAATACAGTCGCGTATAACAGTCATCGCTCCTGCGAATTTTGCCCTGCCTATAGATTGCCAAAAAGCAGTGATTACCATATTGACACCCATAAACACGATATTGATTGCAAAAATCCGCAATGCCACAGATGCTATCTCGATCGTCTCTGGATCACGGATTCCGAAAAACCATATGAAAGCATCCGAAAACACGGTAGAAAAAAGCGTAATGATACCGCCGCTTACGATTACTACGGAGAGCGCTTTCCTCAATACGGTATAAATGCCGTCTGTATCCGATTCACCAACCAAAAATGCGCTCACGGTCAACAGCGCATCGGATGCGCCGTCAAATACGCCTATGGGAATCGTACTGATCGTGTAAATCACGCCGTAGATAGCAACGTAAAGAGTACCGGAAGCTCTTCCAAAACGAAGAAGCAATGTATTAAAGACCAACATTACAACCGCATCAAAAATATGCTCCGAGCCCATACCGAATCCGTTGTAAATAAACGAGCCTATATCGGATAGCTTAGGCAAAACAAGGCGAAGCTTCAGAAGTCTGTGTTTCTTCAAAAAGTGTGTCAGGAGCACAAGCACTCCGAGTGCTTCTGAAATACAAAGCGAAGAGGACGCTCCGATAATGCCAAGGTCTAACAGCTTCATAAAAAACAGGTCAAGGGTAATGTTTGTAATGATTACAACAGCGGATGCAATCGCAGACAGCTTGGGATTGCTGTCCGTGCGAACAGAAACCGAAAGAATGTGGTACATCACGAATACGGGAGCCGACCACATCACGACGGTAAGGTACTGCTCTGCAAGAGAATATAAATCCGCGGTTACTCCAAGAAAGGAAAAAAACGCATCCTTGAAAAGAAGAGGAGAAAGACTCAAAAGCCCCACGATAAGTCCGAAGCAAAGTTGAGAATGGAATACGCGGTTTGCTCCGCTCACGTCGGATGCTCCGAGCAATCTGCCGATATGTACGTTTGCACCGACACCAATGGTAACGCCAAGCAAAGCGTATAGCAAAAAGACAGGAGTTGCGATATTAGCAACAGCCAGACCATTCGGTCCCACTAAATTGCCAACGATGGTTGCATCTACTATCGTACAAACGGTAAGCGCGAGAGAAGCGCAGATGCCCCATATTAAAAAGTGTCTGTATGCGGCACCCGAAAACTTCGTATCCATCTATTTTTCTCCATTTCTTCGGTATTCCACGCAAAGCATCGTAATATCGTCAAATTGCGGTGCTTTACCGACAAAATCATCAATATCAGCCTTTACCGAAGAAAGCGTTTCCTTCGGGGTTTGTTGTTTGTTCTTGTTCAGTACAAGCAATAGCCTTTCTTTACCGTAAAACACATTTTGAGTGTTGGTCGCTTCGGTTACACCGTCGGTATAGTGGAAGAGCTTGTCTCCCTCTCCCAGGGTGATTTTACCCTCGGTGAACTTTGTTTCTTCCATACCAGCAAGTACAAATCCCGGTTTTACCGCAAGCGGCTCGTAGGAACCGTCCTTGCGACAAATAAACGGCGCATCATGTCCTGCGTTAACGTAAACGAAGTCTCCCGTATCCAAATCCAGTACACCCTCAAATGCTGTAATAAACAAGCCCTCACTATTGGACTGACAAAGAAGCTCGTTGACCTTGGTGAATATTGCGCCGAGATCTCTGCCCGGTGTGGTGTGGTCTTTTATCAAGGTTTTACCGATAACCATAAAGAGCGCAGCGGGAACGCCCTTGCCCGAAACGTCTGCAATAACGAGTGCAAGATGCCTTTCGTCCACCATAAAGAAATCGTAGAAATCGCCTCCGACCTCTTTTGCGGGAGTCATACTTGCGAAAATGTCAA
>CALCTE010000141.1 GCA_937893885.1 uncultured Clostridia bacterium
GAATATAAATACTGACTCCTTAGAACCAATGGGGCTACCAACATTTATTGATAAGTCCGCTGAAATATTAGCATGGTTAAAAGATAAGTCAGAGGATGAATTAAAGGAGCTGTGGAAGTGCAATGATAAAATCGCAGAGCAAAATGTAAAACGTTTAGAAGACATGGATTTGTACCATCGACTTACACCAGCGATTTTATCATATGAAGGAATTGCGTACCAGTATATGGCACCAGCAGTATTTGAAGATGGACATTTTGATTATGTACAAAAGCATTTAAGAATATTATTTGTCGCTTTCCTTGCGGCTATGCTTGTTGAAGGCATAGCCGCATTCGTTAATATGGAAGGGATATTTTCATATCGCGCAAACAAATTCGAAAAATATCCCGAGTACAGAGGTGCACCTTACGCAGTAATTAACGATAACGTGCCGTATTTTAACGCCGAAGAAAAATCAAGTAAGTACTGCTTTGAGTACTACGGCGACCTTGATAAGCTCGGAAGATGCACTAAAGCAGTTGCTTGTCTTGGCACGGAAACCATGCCGAGCGAGGAAAGAGGAGATATAAGTAATATAAAGCCGACCGGCTGGCAAACGCACAAATACGATTTCATCGACGGAGAATATCTTTACAATCGTTGCCACCTTATAGGCTTTCAGCTTTCGGGGGAAAACGCCAATGAGAAAAATCTCATAACGGGAACGCGCTATATGAACGCTCAAGGAATGCTTCCGTTCGAAAATATTGTTGCCGATTACATAAAAGAAACAGCAAATCACGTAATGTATCGCGTCACACCCGTATTTCGCGGCGATAACCTTATTGCAGACGGCGTTTATATGGAGGCGTACTCTGTGGAAGACGGCGGAGAGGGAGTTTGCTTTTGCGTTTTCGTTTATAATGTTCAACCGAAAGTCAAGATAGATTACAAAAACGGCGAAAGCATAGAGAAATGATAAATTTCTTCGAAAAATTACATAAAAAATATTTACAAACACAAAAATCGGTATTATAATAACTCTATTAAGTATGGAGGTTTAAGATATATGGATAGCAACAAAAGACCGGAAACAATGGAAAGAATAACAAGCTTCGAACTCGCCAATGCTTTTATTGAAGAGCAGGTCAAAGAGATCAGAGCGCAGGTCGGCGACAAAAAGGTGCTTCTTGCACTTTCCGGAGGCGTAGATTCTTCCGTAGTCGCGGCACTTCTTATCAAGGCGATAGGCAAACAACTCGTTTGCGTACACGTAAATCACGGACTTATGCGTAAGGACGAGAGCGAAAACGTTATTAAAGTTTTTCGCGAAGGACTTAACGCAAATCTTATATACGTAGATGCTACCGACAGATTCTTAAATCTTCTTGCAGGTGTTTCTGATCCCGAAAAGAAGAGAAAGATAATAGGCAAGGAATTTATTGAAGTATTTGCCGATGAAGCAAGAGCGCTTGAAGGAATCGAGTTCCTTGCGCAAGGAACTATTTACCCCGATATTTTGGAGAGCATCAAGCAAGCGGAAGGTAAAAAAGCTGTCAAATCACATCATAACGTAGGCGGACTTCCCGAGGACCTTAAGTTCTCGCTAGTTGAGCCCATAAAGCTTCTTTTTAAGGACGAAGTAAGAGTAGTCGGCGAAGCGCTCGGACTTCCTCACGCTATGGTATACCGTCAGCCGTTCCCCGGTCCCGGCCTTGGCGTAAGATGCCTTGGCGCCATAACACGCGACCGCCTGCATGCACTTCGCGAAGCAGACGCTATCTTGCGCGACGAGTTTGATAAAAACGGACTTGCAGGCAAGGTATGGCAGTATTTCACGGCTATTCCCGACTTCCGTTCTGTCGGCGTAAGAGATAACGCAAGATGCTACGACTGGCCTGTAATTATCCGCGCGGTAAACACTATCGACGCAATGACAGCTTCGATCGAAGAGATCGACTACGCTATCCTTCACAAGATCACAAACAGAATCTTAAACGAAGTTCCCGGTGTAAACCGCGTGCTTTATGACCTGTCGCCCAAACCTGTGGCTACGATCGAGTGGGAGTGAGAAAATAACCTTCAAGCGGCTTGGAATCGTTTGGTTTCAAGCCGCTTTTGGTAAAACAACCATCTCGTTTGAAAACATCTTTTAAAGCAGTTTGACGTACAACGTGAACAAGGGCGAGAAATCCAAATAAAATGATAATAAAAGGAGAAAATGCTGTGAAAAACAATTCCGGAAAGAAAGCTGTTGCTTTATACGTTATTTTATCAATTGCCTTTGCGATACCGGCACTCATACCGATTTGGGTTATTCGCAGACCTATTTGGATACTAGTGTATTGCCTGTTTTTCTACATATACATACACATAGCCGTATCATTTGCTACTAGAATAGCGATTTGGCCTTCGTTAGTTAAAGAACTCGACGCTGAAAAATATGCCGCTATCGTTAACACCAGGCTGTTTCGTGCTCGTCATTCGAACAAACTAGCTTTGTATTTGGCAACCGGTGACCATCAAGGTGCATATAATATAATTTCTTCCCTGTTTCACTTCTTTTACTACATTAATAATAACCTGCATAGATTGTTTTATATCTTCTCTATCCATAGCAAATCCTTTTACACAAGCAATTACTTGTTTTATAAATGGAATATTTGCAATTTCTTTTGCATGGGCTTTAAATATTTGTTCGTCTGTCGAGGTGTTGCATAATAATAAGCCAAAATTTTTCCTTTCATAAAGATTAATTTTTGAGG
>CALCTE010000142.1 GCA_937893885.1 uncultured Clostridia bacterium
TATCATACCTGCTTGACAAAAACGACATCCTCTGCACCTCCATCGCGGGCAACTCCGTCATGGAACACCTCTACGCGGGACTGGATACCGCACCCATTGCCGTTTCTCCCTTCTTCATGCAGACGAAGTTCGGCATGGAACTGCGCGCGGATGACCGTCTCTGCGGCGCGGCGGACTTCATGAATCCGGACGGACTCGTGTACCTCGCTCCCCTCGCGGCATCGTACGTCGGCGGCGATATCACGGTCGGTCTGGCATACATCCTCGAAAAATATCCCGAAATCAAAGGAAAGAACGTCCTGTTCATGGACCTCGGCACAAACGGCGAGCTGTGCGTGATCGCGGACGGCAAATATTATTTCGCGGCAACGGCAGCCGGTCCGGCACTCGAAGGCGCGGAGATCGAAATGGGCATGAGCGCAACGCCCGGCGCGGTCTATAAAGTCAAAGCGAACGCGGAAACGGGCGGATTCGACGTGAAAGTCGTCGGAGACGGCGAAGCGACCGGCATCTGCGGCAGCGGCATCATCGACGCGGCAGCGGAAGCGGTACGTGCCGGACGGATCGCGCCGACCGGTTCAATCTGCGAAGATTTCGACGAACTGGAAGACTATGCGGACATGTTCGACGACGCGGAACCGCGTGACTACGACCGTGACCTGTTCGACGCGCTCGAAAGCTGTACGGACGCAGACGACGACTGCATCTACTTCACGGAAACCGTGAAGCTGACGGGCAAGGACATCCGAGCGGTGCAGACAGCGAAAGCGGCAATCGCGGCGGGCATCAAAGTCCTGCTTCGCACGGCTGGCATCACGGCGGATGACCTTGAAGCGGTCTACCTCGCCGGCTCGTTCGGCGGCGGCATCGACGTAAACTCCGCAGCGGAAATCGGGATCATTCCGAGAACATGCGTGGAACGCGGCATCGTGCAGGCGGCGGGGAATACGTCTCTCGCAGGCGCGGCAGCGTATATGTACGACGATGCGGTGCGCACAAGCCTGCAGGAGATCATGACCAACGCGCGCTACACGGAACTGTCGTCCGACAAAGGCTTCACGGATGCCTACGTCAGCGGCATGATGTTTTAGGAAATGAAGTTACGCGGGAAAACTTTTTTGAAAAAAAGTTTTCCCGCACCCTTTCAAAAAACTTCAAACACTTGACAAGAATTTGTGTTTGTGCTATAATATTAAGACGGTATAGTGAATACTATGCTTATGAGGACCATTAGCTCAGTTGGTTAGAGCTCCCGGCTCATAACCGGTCGGTCCTGGGTTCGAGTCCCCGAAGGCCCACCAAAAACAAAAGCACTTACGAGAGTAAGTGCTTTTGTTTTTTGTTTGTGCCCGAAGGGCACAATATCATTACGCGCGATAGTGAGTACATCATTTGACCGTTTGCGGTCAACATCATTCATTTCGGCGAATACAAAATGACGTTGCAACTCATAAAAGGATATCTAAATCGTTTAATCTTTTTTATTTACAAAACGCAAATTTTGTAGTATAATGCTATAAAGAGGTGTTGCAGTTGGAAACGATAATTTACAACCCTTTGGAAGAGTATGAGAAAAAGTTCAAACACGATCATCTTGCAAAAACAAGCGAATTTTTCGAAGCTCTTGTAAAGAAATCGGGAATAAATATCAGCGAAAACCGAGAAACCGTAAAACAGTATAATGTCTACAAAGAGAATATCAAAAAGTTAAAACGAAAGCGCAACTGGCTTAGGTTTTTCCGCGTCCTTATGATAATCACGCTTATTTTGATACCGATAGTCATTTGGAAGATGACACCGAAAATACGGAAACTTAAAGAAGAAATAGAACATGCTTCCGATAAAGCAGACGAACTTCTTAGTAAAGCGTATGAGCAAATGGCACCGTTAAACAGACTTTTCGGTGAAAGGGACTGCCTGGAGCTTATAGAGAAGACGGTTCCGCTCTTGGATTTTGAAGAATATTTTACCGCCGAGCACGAGCTTGATATGATAACGAATTTCGATTTCGGTGAAAAGCTTGACAGGGAACAGTCCACACTTGACGTACTTTCGGGAAGATATAACGAAAATCCGTTTTTATTTGAAAATAAACTCGTTCACAGAATGGGAATGGAGACCTACCACGGATATAAGACGATTCATTGGACGGAGACATACAGAGACTCGGAGGGACGCAGGCAAACGCGCACGCGCTCACAAACGCTTCATGCGTCGGTAACGAAGCCGAAGCCTTTTTACAGCACGCAGGTCATCTTAAATTACGGCTCGCAAGGCGGACCTGAGCTTTGCTTTTCGAGAGATGCTTCGCACTTACATAAAAAAAGCGAAGGTCAGCTTGAAAGGCACATAAAAAGGGGCGAGAAAAAGCTAAAGCGAATGACCGATAAGGCAATCAAAGAAAACGACGATTTTATGAGTATGGCAAACTCCGATTTTGAAGTCTTGTTCGATGCACTTGACAGAACGAATGAGGTACAGTTCAGAACATTATTCACACCGCTTGCGCAAACGAATATGGTCGACCTCATACTTTCAAAAACGGGCTACGGCGACGACTTCAATTTTTATAAGCTCAACAGAATGAATACTATAATCACAAACCACAGCCAAGGAAGAGCGATAAAGCTTACACCGGAAGCTTACGTTTCTTATTCGTTCGACATTATCAAGGATAACTTCATAAATAAAAATACGGAGTTTTTCCGCGCTGTTTATTTTGATTTTGCACCGCTTTTGGCAATACCGATGTACAGAGACAGACCCGTCCATTCCTTAAAGCCGATTCCTGATCACGCAAGTCTTTATTCGCAAAGGGAATGCGAAGCACTCGCAAATTTAGTTGAAAAGTACCGCGTCGTTCATCCAAGCTCAAAGACCGAGGCGATAATCAAGTCAAAATATCAATACTCGGACGGCAAGGTGGATAAGACTTCCGTCACCTCGTATTCTTATGACATACTCAAACGCATAGATGTAATTCCCGTATGGGGCGGCGACGGCAAATTGCATAATGTAAACGTGCCGTGGGACGATTACATACCGCTTGAGTATTACTCAAGTTTCAGCGTAGCAACGGAGCAAGCAGCTTCGGGAAGCGAAGTACTTGCAAGGCATAACGGCCTTTGCATATTTAGTTAAATATAATAAAAGGAGAAATACAAATGGCAAATCAGTTAGATGAACTCAATCCCGAAATAAGAGAAGAAGGTCTTGATACGAACGTAATAGTTAAAAAGCTTCCCGCAGAGGTAGGCGCAGGCTCAAAAGTATTTGAGGTAATGCTTTGGGTACTCGGAATAATTCCCGGACTCATCTTCTTGTTTATGAAGATAAACGCACAAAAGCATTTCGATCAGCTTCAGCAGAAGATACAGCGCAACGCATCGCAAATCGACAACTACCTTGAGCAGAGAGTAATGGTGCTCCAAAATTGCGCAAGACTTCTTGATAAGGCTATCGACCTTGATAAGAGCACTTTCGAAAACATTGCAAAATACAGATCGGGCAATGCAGATAACGATGACGTTCGTAACGAAGTTGGCGATAAGATAGAGAGCATTTCAAGAGATATCAACGTTGCCGTCGAAAATTATCCCGACCTCAAGGCTCATCGCGAGATCGCTGATGCAATGCAGCAGAATATGTATCTGCAAAGAGAGATAACCGCCGCAAGAGAGCTTTACAACGATACCATAAACGAGTGGAACAAAGATATTTTCGCATGGCCCACGAAGAAGATCGTTGCAGCGAAGAACGGCTATACCACAAGAATCCCCTTTGTTGCATCGAAAGAGGTCAAAGAGCAGGCAAGAAGCGTATTTTTCTAATGATATATTGTACAAAAATCGGGCTTTAAAAGCCCGATTTTTGTATTGATTTATTCATTATTTTATTGTATAATTAAAGTCAGAGGAATTTTAAAATAACGGAGGCAATGATGTCAAAATATATAAGCAAGGTCTCGCTTACTATTGCCATAATAATACTGTTCGTACCGACGATAATCGGATTTTTATATATAAATTCAAATGACGGAGAAAAGACACCGAATCTGCCGGAAGATGCAAATTTTGAGATAAGCATTACCGACGGCGCCGATACGGAAGAACTTGGTAAGAGCGCGACGACGCTTGTAGTATCCGACTTAAATCTTTCGAATGCGGTTGTTGATACGTCGACCGTTGACCGAAGCGACGAACTTAAGTATGAGATGAAGATAGTCACTCAAAGAGGCGGCATTATCGAATCCGAAAACGTGTACGTTTGCTATATCACAAACGACGTAGAAAAATGCTATTTCGTCAAGGACGACGTTATATGCAGATTTTCTGCAGAGACTGCCGCAGAGCTTTTAAAGCTTTCCGTGTGCCAGAGAACGATAACTTATGTTGAAGCTCCCTCCGTACTCTATCTTAAGGGAGAGGAAAGCGTGGTGCTTGAACACAGCGATATAGTTTGGAAATATATAAACGTCAGGGGAGAGACAGTCTCAAACGACGATGTTAATTCTTCCGCATCGCAGATAACTATAAATTATCCCAAGGGAAGTGTCCTTCAAAGCAAATTTGATTTTGGTAAGATAATTGACATAAACGGGAATGAGCAGACACCGAAAGAAGTATACGTAACGCTCGAAAACGAAGAACTGAAATACGAAAGAATGCTCATCGGCGAGCTTGATAAATTCCTTGAATCAAAGGGATTAAACAAAGACACAAAATTTACCGCAATTATGGAAGTTGTGTGGGGAAGTGACGATATGTCACAGGGCTTTAGCGGAAAGCATACCTATAAATTCAATTTGGTGTACGATGTACCTGCTGTGTTCTCCGTTTCTAACAACATCGTATACGCCGGCGCGCTTCCTCTTGTAAAAGCTGAGAACTTAGGCTACGGTGCCGAGGTCACGGCAACCGTAACGGACGAAGCGGGTGAGGTGCTTGATATCAATCTTGATTTCGTTTCGTATAACGGTGCATATATAGCATTTATGCCGCTTGACTTTACAGTGAAGGCAGGCAAATATACGATAAAGCTGTCCGACGGAAATATTGAGTGGGAACACGTGCTCACGGTTAGGGTTAGAGATTATGAAGCAAAGAGCATAACACTTCCGGCAAAGCTTATGAGCGAGAATTACGGAGAAAGTAAAAAAGTTTCCTTTAATCTTACGATGGAGGACGTGCTTGCAAATGTATCCGAGGAAAAGCTTTGGAACGGAAAGTTCACATCGCCTCTTAAAGTTAAGCTCGAAAAGAAGGTGAGCTACGGAGAACACATTACCCTCAATGTTGAAAACAAGGAACGTGCGTATTGCAATACCTATATTGCACCCGTTGATTCAGCAGTAGTAGCTGTAAATAAAGGCAAGGTCGTATACGCAGGCGAAACGTCCATAACAGGTAAGCTCGTAGTTATTGAGCATGGATTTGGGCTTAAGAGCTGGTATTGGAATCTTGGAGGTGTTGACGTAAAGGTCGGCGACGAAGTGGAAAAAGGTAAGCAGATAGGCAAGGTTGGAAATTCCGGTCTGTGTGATGAAACTCAAACGGTACTCTCATTTGCAATGAGCGTAAATGACGTATATTTTAAACCTGATCTTTACTTTAATAAAACAGTTGACTATTTCGATAAATAGACAAAAATATCCACCATTTAGGTGGATATTTTTGTCATTTTTCTTTCTTTGCTATTTTTTCAAGATACGTGCGTATATCAATATGTTGCGGGCACATTTTTTCACAAGCTCCGCATTTTACGCAGTCCGAAGCCTTTTTATCAAGTGCGCCGTACTCGGAGTAGTCTTTTTCGTTATACATCGAAAAGAGTTTAGGTATCTGT
>CALCTE010000143.1 GCA_937893885.1 uncultured Clostridia bacterium
TATCGGTCATACCGGAATTGGCAAAAGCACAGTTATATTCACATAAGTGGCATCCAAGACACCACTTTTCATTTACATAGACTCTTTTCATGATGTTTACCTCATTCTCCCGCGTGGGATATACCGAGTATCTGCAACTCCTTGTCGGTAAGTCCGACACCTCTGAGCATCAGTCGGTTGCCACGGAGGGCTTCGATTGAATTGATACCCATACCGCCCATCAGCTCCTTGATTTCGTGTTGCCAAGCGCGCATCAGGTTGACGAGTCTTTGATAACCGAGATCGGGATTGAGGCGCTTGACAAGCTCGGGACGTTGTGTTGCAATACCCCAGTTACACTTGCCGGTCTGGCAAGTACGGCAGAGATGACAGCCGAGGGCGAGCAGAGCCGCAGTAGCAATATAGCAGGCATCCGCACCAAGTGCAATTGCCTTTACCACGTCTGCGGCAGAACGGATACTACCACCTACCACAAGGGATACGTTATTTCTGATGCCTTCATCGCGCAAACGCTGATCAACCGAAGCAAGAGCAAGCTCAATCGGAATACCTACGTTATCGCGGATTCTCGTAGGAGCCGCACCCGTACCGCCGCGGAATCCGTCAATAGCAATGATATCCGCACCGCTTCGTGCAATTCCGCTGGCAATAGCGGCAATGTTGTGGACTGCCGCAACCTTGACGATGATCGGCTTTTTGTATTCGGTTGCTTCCTTTAAGGAATAAACGAGCTGGCGCAGATCCTCGATGGAATAAATGTCGTGATGCGGAGCAGGGGAGATGGCATCCGAGCCTTCGGGTATCATACGAGTACGTGAGACATCACCGACGATCTTGGCACCGGGCAAATGGCCGCCGATTCCGGGCTTGGCGCCTTGTCCCATTTTGATCTCAACCGCCGCGCCTGCCTTCAGATACTCCTCGTGAACGCCAAATCGTCCCGATGCAACCTGTACGATGGTGTTCTCACCATAGACGTAAAAATCCTCATGAAGTCCGCCCTCGCCCGTATTATAAAGAATACCGAGCTCCTTGGCGGCACGCGCAAGGCTTTCGTGTGCGTTATAGCTAATTGAGCCGTAGCTCATCGCGGAGAACATCATCGGCATCGAAAGCTCAAGCTGAGGCGGAAGCTTGCAGATCAGCTTACCGTCAGCACCTCTCTCGACCTTTTCGGGTTTCTTTCCGAGGAACACCTTGGTTTCCATTGGCTCACGAAGAGGGTCGATTGGCGGGTTTGTGACTTGAGACGCATTGATCAGGATTTTATCCCAATATACGGGAAGAGGCTTGGGATTTCCCATTGAGGATAGCAGGACCGCACCGCTTCCCGCTTGCTTGTATATTTCATTGACGGTATCCTGTTGCCAGTTAGCGTTTTCACGAAGCTGACAGTCGCTTTTTACGATCTTGAGTGCACGTGTCGGACACAGAGAAACGCAACGGTGGCAGTCCACGCACTTTGACTCGTCGCTGAGCATGATCTTGCGTTCCTCATCGTAGGTATGTACTTCGTTGGCGCACTGTCGTTCGCAAACACGGCAGGTCACGCAGCGGCTGTCATTTCTGACAACTTCAAATTCAGGATAGATAAAGTTTACAGCCATCAGAAACAGCCCTCCTTTACATTGACGATAACGGGCTCACCGCCTGCGGGTGCCCAGATGTTTTCCACGTTCGGTTCCATTACGCGAATCGCCGCTTCTTCGCTTGCAATATATACCTTATTATTCTTTTCACCGACAACCATGGAACGAAGCTTGAGACGGTCGTTGAGCGCCATAAGTCCTCCGTTGTAACCCAAAACGATGGAAAACGGACCCGTTACGAGCAGGCTTGGGAAAAGGGTGCGAAGATAGGTATGCTTTTCCTTATCCTCCATATCGGTTTTATTGGCGATCGTGCTCCAGAAGGGCGCGGCAACGACGCTTGCGGCTTCTCCAAGCGTAAGTCCCTGCACACGCACGAGATAATCAAAGATGTAGGTAATGACCTCGGTATCGGTCTGGAGATTACACTTGTATCCAAACATTTCAATATATCTTCTGTTTGCATCGTAAGAAGAGATCTCTCCGTTATGAACGATAGAGTAATCAAGGAGAGTAAAGGGATGCGCTCCGCCCCACCAGCCGGGCGTGTTGGTCGGATATCTGCCGTGAGCAGTCCACGAGTATCCTTCATATTCATCTAATCTGTAGAATTCGCCAACATCCTCGGGAAAGCCGACTGCCTTGAAGGTTCCCATATTCTTTCCGCTGGAAAATACGTATGCGCCGGGCATTTCGGTATTGATCTTCATGACGGTACGAACGACAAATTCCTTTTCGTCAAGCTGCATGGAATCAAGCACGGAACGCAAGGGAGCAACGAAGTAACGCCATATGATCGGCTCGTCGGTAATGGATGGTATTTTTTTCGTGGGAATGATCTCGGATTTTACAATTTCAAATCTTTCCTTTAAGAATACTTCGCAATTCTTTCTCGTTGTACGCTCATCAAAGAAAAAATGAAGAGCGTACAGATCCTTGTATTCCGGATAAATGCCGTAAGCGGCAAAGCCACCGCCCAGACCGTTGGAACGGTCGTGCATAGGCTTCATCGCTTCAATAATCGGTCTGCCCGACATTCTCTCACCGTCCTTGGCGATTACCGCTGCGATGGCGCATCCCGATGGAATACGTACTTGACCTTCTTTCAACATAATAGTAACCATTGCCTTTCCTGAAACAAAAAAGCAAAGGCGTTCACGGATAGACAGCGTGTGCTGTATCCTATGAACGCCTTTGCTCATATGCAAGCATTATAGCACGAAACTTGCAGATTGTCAAGACGTTTTCGGGAAAAATTTCAGATTTTGCAGGATTTTTCAAAAAAACTTTTCAAAAACCCCTTGACAAACCACAAGCGAGGGTGTATAATGTGTCGCGTAAAGGCAAAGGCGTCTTTGACAGGGTAACACCTATCAGAGCCGCCTTTGCCTTTTTATGTTTCATACATTAAGGAGGATTTCTGTTATGTCATACGTAGATGAGGTAATAGAGCAAGTTGTAAGTCAAAACCCAAACGAGCCCGAATTTCATCAGGCAGTCAAGGAAGTTCTGGAATCGATCCGAGTAGTGGTCGATCAGAATGAGGAGCAGTTCAGACGCGATGCTCTCTTGGAGCGTCTGTGCAATCCCGAGCGCCAGATCAAGTTCCGTGTACCGTGGATCGACGATAAAGGACAGGTACACGTCAACACCGGCTATCGCGTTCAGTTTAATAGCGCGATCGGTCCGTATAAGGGAGGCTTAAGACTTCATCCTTCTGTTAATATTGGAATTATTAAGTTCCTCGGCTTTGAACAGATTTTCAAGAATTCGCTTACGGGTCTTCCCATTGGAGGAGGAAAGGGCGGTTCCGATTTTGATCCCAAGGGCAAGAGTGACCGAGAGGTGATGGCGTTCTGTCAGAGCTTTATGAGTGAGCTTTGTAAGTACATTGGTGCAGATACCGACGTTCCCGCAGGCGATATTGGTACAGGTGCTCGTGAGATTGGCTATATGTTTGGTCAGTATAAGAAG
>CALCTE010000144.1 GCA_937893885.1 uncultured Clostridia bacterium
GTGGGTCAAATAAACTTAATTGATCACTCTCTCGATCGCTCTTTAATTGATTTGCTATATATTCTTTTATTTCTTTTGTGTTTTTGCCCACGGTATCAACGTAATATCCCTTACACCAAAATTCGCGATTTCGGTATACAAAAAGCGCCGTACATATCAAGACCAATAACTACAGTTATCCTATAGTATTCTATTGATCTTGACCTTGTACGGCGCTTGGAAGTCACGGTCAACGACCGGCTCTGCTTGCACGATTTATAAGTCAGTTATTTAATTGTAATTCTTTGGGTAAAGGGATTAATTCGTACTCTACCTCTTTTTATTCTTCTAAAGTAAGCGAGATTTAAAGGCTCTTCCAATTTGCATTTTCTACATTTCACTTGAACTATACCGGAAGTGATTCCGTATATCCCTTCAATACGAAAACCGCATATAGGGCATTTCAATTCTCGCCCATTCAGATTTTTTACTTCTTCACGAGATTTGCGTATTTTCTCCGCTACATCCTGAGTAATATGTCCATATCTGCTATCGTATAGTATTTCTTCTGTCTGCATTATAGAGCACCTCCAAGTTTCTGCTCTTTCTCTATGTACTCTGTAAGATCATGTGATATCAACAATCCCAAAGTTCTGAGCCTAATTATGAGAGCTTGGTAGGAATCTGCCATTCTTCTAAGCTTGATTTTATCGTCCGGAGCAAAGACATTCCATCCATAAACGGGTATACCATTTTCACACCTATACTTTTTCAGAACCTTTTCCAGAATAAAGCGTGGCATCAAAAAATTGAGGAAAGTCTATCTGCTTGAGATTCAGAAAATGACAAGGGTTCTCTTTGTTCATCAAATGAATAATGTCGTTCGGGATCAAACTCATTATGAAAGCATACAATATCTTGCATCGGATTCTGCTTGGCAATTACGCTATGAGCGCCTTCATGACCGAGTGTAAATCGACGACGGCTGCTCTCTTTTTCGCTGAGTAAAAATTTATCAACGATTACCGTATTTTTCGGAAAGACTACAGCAGTCTTTTGCCCGTCATGTATTATTGTCAACGGGCGTTTTCCGTTAGAAAGAAAAGCAATCTTATTAGGATCGTCTTCGGCGATAGTTTCATAAACTACGGTTAGTCCTAAGAATCCGTAACCAAACCATCAATATCAACACAATATGCGTTATATCGTTTTGTTTTGTTGATATATGCTCTTACTATGGTTTCACCGAGCTCTTCCAACTCATCGTATGAAATGTAGCTTCTCAACCTGTATCCACCTCCATTTGAATTGATTCGACATACCATTTGTCTTCAATTCTGTATAAATATTTTTCCGCACTACCGATCAATACCGTATAGCGAATTCCTTCATAATCATCAAAAGAGTCGCATGAGTGAAGCGTTTTTTTCAATCTCCCAGGTTCGGCCATCATACCAATGGATGCGAATAGGTCTTATCGCACCACTAACGAGAATCTGAAAATCTACATTCACATACACTTTATTCATAACGAGCCCCCTGCTATCCTTAGTATTAAAACCTCTTTATTACGTTACATGCAACCCCCTGAATTTGAAGATCTTTAACTTCAATGTCTTTATATCCTTTAGCTGAGTTCGCGGATCTAAGTATTGCGCAACCTTTTTGCTTTACTTGTTTTGCAGAGATTCTGTCAGCCGTCGCTCGTATTCATCTCGGATCGCCTTTGGTTCGATAATCTTCGTCTTACCGCCGTATTTGCAAAGATCTCAGCCACGACAGAGAAGTGATTATCATCATGGAGATGTGTTTTCACATCCTTGCCAAAACGATCTACTATCTCTTTCATAAGGCTGTTATCGCATAGGAGTTTCACGCAGCACTGTTTGCCTTCATACATATAAAGACCCTTTCACAGTAGTCGCTGATGCTGTATTCCTCAGGTCTGGGATGATAAACCGCTACCGTCAGCTTAGGTTGATATATTCGATCTACACGGAACTTGGCGATTTTGCCGTGCTTCTGCGACCATCCAAAAACATAATAGCAGTCGTTACTCCAAACCAGATCGTAGGGAGAGAAGCAATACAGATATCCGTCGTGCTTCAATACATTTTCCTTTTTCGGTGTGTACTCTATGTATTGAAATTCAATGGTTTTCTGCGTTTGGATTGCAGCCTGGAGCAAATCCACTGTATAGTTGACCGCTTCGTTTGTGGTCTTGGCTTTGCCTTCTACATACAGACGACGCTTAAGTTGCTCAGCTTGATGCGGACTTGCAAGAGCAAAGATTTTCTCGATGAGAGCCACACTCTTGCTTTCGGAGATGAACTTGGCTGCCTGCACTGCATCTACAATCATTTTCAGTTCGGCAAGTTCCAGCATTCTGTTGCCGATAAAATATTGGTTTTGCCGGCTTTTGTTACAAACGACATCAAAACCACTGTCCTGAAGATCCAGGAGATCCGATGCAATCGTCTTTCGGTTGGTGTGGATACCATAACTCTCCAAGTAAGTGAGGATATCCATGATGATTGCAGGATGTTCTTCATCCGTGTGATCCCACAGATATTTCAGTATGCATAAAGGGCGATTCATATCTGCCATGTATAAATATACCTCCTGTTAGGTTCCGTCATTCTTTTCTTCTTGTTGCAGATAGCACATTGCTTTTGCGGTTCAATCTAGGTGCACAGTATTTCTATGGAGACAATTATCGCGATAAATAGAATACTTCGTAATATCTTATCGGAGTCGAAGTCAATACCGTTCGTGGGACTATCGTCCCACGGTGCTTCAACTCATTAACATACGGATTAATTATGGTCGCTTTGCATTTGTTTCAACTCCCATAATCTTTTTTCTTGAGTAACGATTTTTATATTTCTGTTATCTGCTTCTTCGAACAACATACTGAATGTTCTTGGGTGCGTGCATGGTTCCGCTGAATGATACTTTCCATTGGCATCCATTATATTATCATACTCCAAATAGCATCCGTTATTTTGACGGTCAAAGGCTCTGCAATTTTTGCAAGCATAACTGCGAAAAATTTCGCGTTTTACCTCGGGAGCTTCATCATCGACTAAATCCGCAATTCTTTTCTGCGTGACATCTGAAAAGTGACATACAATTCTCTCTACAGTTGTTCGGCTTTTAATATCTCCGTTCAAAACACAATTTAGAGTATTGATGGATATACCAATGTTTTCTGCCATTTGCTTTTTAGAACATTTTTTCCGGCTCATCATATCAATTATTGCATCCTTGATAGCAATTGCAATTTCCTCATCTAAATAATGTCTTGCAATTTTTGAAAATGCACGTCCTTCATAATCATATTGTTCTTCGTGTGCAATCTCTATGCCATTTTTAAACATATGGGCATATTTATCAAAAATTTCCGAATACCTATCTCCCAACACGTTTAACTTCCAACACGAATTGGAGCTTACCGTGCTGCTTCCATCAAGTATCTGCTTTATTGTATTAACGGAAAGCCCCGTTAACTGACTCACTTCACTAATTCTCAATCCCGCTTCTTGCATATAATCTTTTAATGCTGCACGGTACACTTTAACAATGGATTTGATATTCTTTGTAAACTGCAATGGGTCAAGCGGATCTGCCTTTGGTGGAAGGGTAGTCATGATCTCTTCAAAGTCACATTCAAAATATTGACACAACTTAACTATACTTTCAAGCGGAACATATTCCCCGCGGCGCATCTGTGCAAAAGTTAAAGAAGAAATATGACATTCATCTTGTAGTGTAACCTGTGATACGTTTTCATCTGCCATTTTCTTAAAAAGTGGATTAAAAAATACTCCCATAAATCCTCCTAAAAGTCTTCATGAGAGTATTATAATGCAATACGTTCAAAATGTTAACACTATTTATGATTGTAGAATTACAACTCAAGCTCTTTTAACAATTTCCTAGTTGCTATGGCTTTATCTTCGGTAAGGTTTGAGTTGATTTCAAATTCTTTCTTCGCTTTTTCAAGACTACCGCAAAACGCCAATCGGAACCATCGTCGAACTTCGCATATTGGCAAAAGCCACTTGTACCTATTTAATACCGGATACTGAAATTTTAATGTGTTTAAAGGAAGCCATATCCTCGATAAAGCATATCTGAATTTGCCCCCTCTTTGCGTTTGCTGTATTGCCACGCGATTTTGTGTTGTACCATATACGCCACCCAACAATATGTAATCTTGCATGTTTCTTGTCAAGTCAGTGTGTGGTTGCCCATCAAACCAAACGCTACACAAAGTTTCGACTTGTTCTGCAAACTTCAACAAAGAACCTTGTGATAGAAGTTGTTGCTTTTGAGTATCATCAAATTTCAGTTTTTCTCTCATAACGTAAAGGTCTATAAATGGGCGAATTCCGCAACCTCCAATTAAGAAATGCTTTGCCATATGCGCTATATGATAATAATAAAACATATCTTTTGACATTTCATACATCATCGGAATAATTGCAGTAGGTTTAGAATAATTCCACACTTGCTTTAAAGGAATATCTGCTTGGGTTACCCGCCCTTCTTCTATCAAGGAATAATGTAACTCAACATGAATTCCGCTTGGCGCAAACAAACCAATATCATGGTCTCCGATAAAGTGTAATTTATATCCAAACTTTTGTATAAAAAGCTCTTTCGCCTTTTCCAAATCGTCTCTATGTATGAGTATATCAATGTCGCAACTTGTCCGCATCCAAGGCTCTGGATAATAATCTCTCAATACAGAACCTTTAAGTGGAATAAATTCTATATTGTTTTCATTTAGGAGGATAGATATTTGGTTCAATTCATATTTACTACGCTCATATCTATATACTGCCAATATTTGTTGCTTATCAAAATTGTCCTTTAACTCATTATCTTTAACATTCAACTTGCCGATAGCCGCGCCAACAATATGCGATATATCATGTGATTTTGATAAAAGATACAATTGTTTTAGAGAAATCAATTCAATGGATTTTTCACATTCGTTGATATCTATATTACTGAACAATTCAAGCCTCAACAACCGAAACATGCAATCAATCAAATCAATCACCTCTCAAACACATTTTTCTCTTTCAAACAATCCAATTCTTAAGATTATTAATTGATTTGGAAACTCCTGGAATCATTTTCTCCAAATCATCTATTTCTGTTTCCGACACATACAACTTAGCAACAATATTTTCTGCAAGCCCCTTAAAAAGCAGTACTATATCCCATAGCACCAAATATACTTCTCTATTAGCCCTTTCTTCAAAATGAGCACCATCTTTTTACTTCATATTAAATTCCTTTCATATGTATATTTGTTAGTTTATCCGCTTATCATATTATTCGTTTAGTTTGTAGTTCTAACTCTTCTAATCAATCGAGAGCAAAATTTTATGAGCACGTTCACAATCAAAATAGCAATTGACACAATCGCTGCGCATTCGAGTTGCATTTGAGCTTCGAATTGATTGATCATCAAGCTGATCGGCTTGTTACTCGTGGTGGCAAGGAAAGATACCGCAGATATTGTCATCATGCTATTAACGAAAAAGTATGAAAATATTTCAACGATTGTTCCTTTGCAAGTCGGAATAAAAACATCTTTGATCATATGACCACGGCTAATTCCAAGGGTATGTCCCACTGACTCTAAGTTTTCGTTCAATTTTGAAAAGCTGTTATACATCATAAGATACGGAGAGGAAACAAAGTGAACAATGTTTGCCATTACCATTATGATAATCGTTCCGTAAATAAAGCTCCCTTTGAATAACAGGACATACGACAGACCAAGTACAACACCAGGCACTGCAGCTGAAGTTATAGCAGACAAATGCAAAAACCTTGAAGATGTTGATTTCATTCTCGAAGTCATATAAGCTGTCATAAATGAAATAATTACGCCAAAACATGAAACCAAAAAAGAAATAATTATCGAGTTGAGTAAATACTCGTCCGCCTTAAGATTGATAGCCTTGGTAATATTTTCAAAGGTAAACGACATATCTATAGGGTAATCTTGGGCAAATCCAAGAATAACAAATGACATGATCGGAAGCAATACAAATACAGAAACAACACAACAGACGGAATAACCGAAGATTTTCACACCAGCTCCGTTTTTGGGAACAAATTGAGTTGTTACAAATCCGCCATTACCTTTATCTTTGTTGAGCAGATCAATTACAAACGCAACAACTGCAGGTATAAGGAGAACGAAACCATAAACAGAACCTTTGCCGAAATCAAGCTGTCCGATTACTTCTTGATACATAACAACGGGAAGGGTTGTGTATTTTCCGCCTACCATCAAAGGAACACCATAGTCTGTTACTATGAGAGTAAACGTACTGAAAATGATAGAGATCAATGGTTTTCTCAAATATGGCAAAGTGATTGCTGCGAACTGGCGAAACCTGCTTATACCCAACACGTTTGCGGCTTCATATGGAGATGCGTTTTCGTATTTCATAACATCAGCGAACATCAAATATGCGACGGGAAACGCATATAGAACAGAACCCATTACAATGCCTTGCAAGCCATAGATCGTAAAATTCCACCCGAACATCTTAGTAATTAAACCGTTATTACCGAATAATATCACGAGCCCCATACCGTTTGAGATCGAAGGGATTAGCATAGGCAATACAAATAAGATACCAAATATACCCTTGCACTTAATGTTCGTACGTGTTACCAATAATGCAATTATGTAGGCCAAAACAACTGTTACAAGCGTAGCGATTGTTGTTGACACAATAGAATTAGACAATGCGGGAAGGAACGTAGGAGAAGAAAAAACCTTCTTAATGTTTTCGCCGCTTATATTTAAAAACATTTTTATAAGCGGCGCAAAAACCATGACAATAAATGCCAGCGCTAATACAATTCTTGATAAATCTGCTTTGTATTTTAATATGAATCGGACGGGAGATGCTTTACCCTTTTTCACTTTACACCCTCCAATCATAGATTTGCATATTTGACAAGCGAATCAATTTTCAACTGAATATTATGCAATACAAATTCCTTCACATAATCATCAGCAGGATGACGAATAATTTCTTCCGGGGTATCTAATTGAACTATGTTCGCTTCTCTCATAACCATAATTCGATCTGACATGGCAAATGCTTCCTCTTGGTCGTGAGTAATATAGATCATTGTTGTTCCATATTTTTTTTGCAGCGATTTAATTTCCTCTCTCAAAGACAGTCTTGTAGCAACATCAAGTGCAGACATCGGCTCATCAAACAAAATAATATCTGGGTTTGTTATAAGTGTTCTCGCAATAGCCACTCTTTGCTGTTGCCCACCCGAAAGCTCATACGCCCTCTTATTGATATGATCAGAAAGCCCTAACTGATTCAGCAAGTCAAGTGCCCTTCGTCTCACTTCTTGGCGAGCTGTTTTGCCTTTGTTTTCTTTTCTGATCTTTAATGCATACTCAACGTTTCCGAGAACAGTCATATTCTCAAAAAGAGCATAGTTTTGGAATACAATTCCCATGCCTCGTCCCGAAGGAGCTTTGGTTGTAATATCTTCACCATCTTTTAAAACAACTCCGCTCGTGGGTTTTAATAATCCAATTAAAATTCGAAGAATGGTTGTTTTACCACACCCCGACGGACCTAAGATTGACAAAAACTCTCCATTATGAACCTCGAAATTAACATAATTCAATGTTGTTTTTCCATCGAAATTCATATATAGATCTTTGACATCAAGTTTGTTTTGTGCATTCATCTTTTCAATCTGCCTTTCTGAGATGGTGCAAGTACAAGTAATTGATTTTACTTACACCATCTCTTTGCCATCCTTGAATTTAATACTTCCACTTATCCAGAAGTCTGTTCTTTTCCTCGAATGTGTTATTGCTCATATCCGCATATTTGATATTTACGGGATAATTCTCTACGACATAGTCCTTGTCCTTATAGATCTTCTCGGGGAAAAACTTTTCGTTGTTTTCATAGTTGTATTCATTAATCAAGTAATCAAATACACTCTTAACGGATTCGCGGGTTTCTTTGCCACTTATAATGCTCTGACCGTACAACGTATAAGGAGCGCCCTCCTCAAAGAACAATATTTTTAGCGGGGCGCCGTTATTGATTTCTGTAACAGCCTGTGCTATCATCCCAAGACCAATCGCTGCCTCTTCTTGAATCAGTGCTTTAACGGGGCCTGAACCAGATGATGTATATGCAAGAACATTCTCTGTTAAATCATCAAAATACTTGTATGCCTCGTCTTCACCCCAAGCATTAACCAAGGACTTCAAAAACATATAACCTGTTCCGGAAGCCTTCGGATTAGGCATTGAAATCAAGTTTTTATATTCCGGTTTCAACAAATCCGCATACGATGTAGGTTCGCTCAATCCTTTCGCCTTCAATACATCAGTATTTACTATGATTGCGCCGCCGTTTCTAAGCTCAATAATGTAATTTTCACTCAAATTGGTATCTTCGACATAGACGCTCTTGTCATATGAAGAAAGATTTGCAAGTATACCTTCAGCATCTAACTGAAATAAATACCCATAGTCCATATCGTGAGTAATATCGCACTCTGTCGACTTTCCCTCTGCCAAAAGTTTTGCCGCATGATTACCTGTTGACATGTATTCAATGACGATTTCATATTCGGGAAATTTCTCATTTAAGCATTTTGTCATATGTTCGATTTTGAAATCTTCTGAGCTGGTATAGATTAATACAGTTTCTTTTTTTGCTCCACAGCCTGCAAAAAGGCTTGTCAGACTGAATGCCATTAATACAGCGCAGACGATAGTTAAGATTCTTCTTGTTGTTTTCATTTTATTTCTCCTTGTTTTGATTGCAGATTTGATTATAGTTGCAAGTCTTTATTTCATGTTGTTTTGTTCAACATTGGTTGCCAAGCAAACACAAGCTGAACAAAACATTTGATTTTTTTGTCAAAATATCCAACACGGTCATTGCGTTCAATCTTTAACGCAAGGATCATGTTGTTTGAACAAACGTTAATTTCCCGCATATAGTTTGTCGATTGCTTTCAACTCATTATATGTGTCGATTTCAACAATATCGCTACTTTGGCATTCTCTAATATAAACCTTGTAATTGTCTTTTTTATATACAAACGGCACCTGATCCCAATATCTTTCTTTCCCGCCTGGTGCTTTATATACTTCTTCTATATCATTTGCAAGTTTAGTTCCTGCTTCTGCATCCCAATATGATATACCGCACATTTGATAACAATTTGTTCCACCAACGCACTCTTCCGTGACTACACCATTTGAATCAGTATGTAGGCACCAATCGTCTGTTTTTTCTACGGAGAATCCTAAGAAATTTGAACTATATTCGTATTTACGTATTATTTTGGGATTGGATAATACCAAATCCGCCTCAAGAACATAGGCATTTTGCATCAAATACCGCACACACATTACTGAGGAAATATTATTTGCTTCGTTATAAAAAGGATTTTCAATGAATTTTATCATGGGATACTTATACAGCAGTTGGTCGAATTGCTCACCCAAATATCCACGGACAATATATATTTCTTCTATACCGGCAGCAACAACCGCATCAAGCAATGTGTCTATCATTCGAACGCCGTGAACACGAATCAAAGGCTTGGGCGTATTAAAGGTAAGTGGAACCATTCTTGATCCAAAACCAGCAGCCAAGAATATTGCGCGTTTTACTCTATACGGTTCAAGAGCATCGATACCTTTTGCTGTAATCTGTCCGTCGCAAATCAACTCATCTTCAGTTAATTGCTTAACCATTTTGTTAATAGAGCCTAGCGATAAATTCATATTATCAGACAATTCTCTTTGTGTAAGTACTTGTTTGCTTTCCAAAAACAGTAACAACATATTAAATACATTTCTTGTCATTTTATAGTTCCTTTCTTAAAACTTTCTCCAAACCATCTTATTAACCACGCCGGTATAGCTTTGAATAATCTTAACAACCTTTGTTGAAACATTCTCTTCAATGTAATCGGGGACAGGAATACCGTAATCACCATTTTTATTCATCTCAACTGCAGTATCAACAGATTGAAGCAGTCCCTTTTCGTCGATGCCCGAGAGGATAAAGCATGCCTTATCCAACGCTTCAGGACGCTCAGTGGAGGTTCGAATGCAAACCGCCGGGAATGGATGACCGATGCTTGTAAAGAAGTTCGATTCCTCTGGGAGTGTTCCGCTATCCGAAACAACAGCAAAAGCGTTCATCTGCAGGCAGTTGTAATCGTGGAAACCAAGAGGTTCGTGCTGAATAACACGCGGATCAAGCTTGAAACCGCTTGATGCAAGTCTGTTTCTGCTTCTCGGATGACAGGAATACAAAATTGGCATATCGTACTTCTCAGCCATTTTGTTGATCGCACCGAACAAGCTGTTGAAGTTCTTTTCTGTATCGATATTTTCTTCGCGGTGTGCGGAAAGCAGGATATACTTGCCTTTTTCAAGTCCGAGCCGGGCGTGAATGTCGCTTGCTTCAATCTCGGCAAGGTTGTTATGAAGCACTTCCGCCATAGGGGAGCCCGTAACATAGGTTCTTTCTTTGGGAAGACCGCAATCTGCAAGATAGCGACGCGCGTGCTCGGAGTATGCCATGTTGACGTCGGAAATAATGTCCACAATGCGGCGATTTGTTTCCTCAGGCAGACATTCATCTTTGCAACGGTTGCCCGCTTCCATATGGAAGATCGGAATATGCAAACGCTTTGCGCCAATGACCGACAGACACGAGTTCGTATCACCCAAAACAATAACCGCATCGGGTTTGATCTCTGCCATCAGCTTATAGGATTTTGCGATAATATTACCGCAAGTCTCGCCAAGATCAGCACCTACAGCATCCAAATATACCCCGGGATCGGCAAGTTTCAAGTCCTTGAAAAATACACCGTTGAGGTTGTAGTCGTAATTCTGTCCCGTATGTGCAAGAATCGTATCGAAATAGGTACGGCACTTGTTGATGACCGCCGCGAGACGTATAATCTCGGGGCGGGTGCCCACAATAATAAGCAGTTTAAGTTTTCCGTTTTCCTGCCATTTTACATTCTCAAACATTGTTCCACCACCTCAAAGAAAGTATCGGGCTTTGCAGGATCAAACTGCTCGTTTGCCCACATCACCGTAACAAGATTTTCTGTTTCAGACAGATTGATAATATTATGCGTATAGCCGGGAAGCATATGAATTGCTTCGATTTTGTCTCCCGAAACTTCGAAATTCAGCACCTCGTCCGAACCGATTTTTCGCATCTGAATCAAACCGTGACCACTGACCACAATGAAGAACTCCCATTTGGTATTGTGCCAATGCTGTCCCTTCGTGATGCCGGGCTTTGAAACATTTACACTGAACTGACCGCATTTTTCGGTTTTCAAGAGTTCGGTAAAGCTACCGCGCATGTCCTCGTTCATTTTCAGAGGGAACGCGATCTTTTCCTTCGGAAGATAGGAAAGATACGTGCTGTAAAGCTTCTTTGCAAAGCTGTTATACGGAATTTCGGGCATCACAAGCGTGCTTGTCTGTGCTTTGAAGAGGTTAAGCAACTCCACGATCTCACCGAGCGTTACCTTATGCGTGATCGGTGCGGCACAGTATTTGCCGTCCTCGCATAGAACGGTTGCAATGCCGTCAAAAGTACAACGATGCTCCTTGCCCTCAAGTGCGGCAATCATTTCATCCACCAGATCGTCGATGTAGAGCAGTTCAAGCTGAACGGACGGATCGTTGACCGTAATGGGAAGATCGTTGGCAATGTTATGGCAGAAGGTGGCAACAGCAGA
>CALCTE010000145.1 GCA_937893885.1 uncultured Clostridia bacterium
GTGCTGATTACGGTCGGCATCGGTTTCCCACTGATTGCTGTAATCATCAATACTGCTATGGATGCACTGGTGTCGCTGCATTGGCTGTCCGGTGTGATCATGCTGGCGGTATGCATTGCTGTATCCATTCTGTCGGGACTGGCAGTCTTCCGGTTGACAAAATCCGCCGCTGTGGTGGAACGGATCAAGGTGGAATAAGTGATGGCATTCAGGAAAAACGGAAATCATGGAACAATTACGTAATTGGTACAAAATAAACATCACTCCGGTTCTCCCTTGCCTGCGGATGAATCGGAAACACATCCTGTATGCTGTTTTGATTCTGGGACTCTTTCTCTTTGCCCTGAATGATATCCAGATTGTATGGTGCGAAATAATCTATGCCATCCAATGGGATGGTGGTCGGGAAGGTGTCGCCAGAGTAGTAGACGGAGGCTGTGCCATCCTTGAAGTTTTCATACTGAGGATTGTCGGGCTTGACTACACCGACGAGGACACGATTCTTCACTTCGAGCGTGGTGCCTTTCTGCGGGATAACCTGCTCGACGATTTCCACGGCGTGTTTGTTCAGTAGGTCTTTGATGAAGTCGGACAATAGTTCGTGCTGGTTGTCGCCGGGACGCATAGGGAATGCTCCGATATTCACCTCGTCGATGCTGCGACGGAATCGCGATGCCTCGTCCATCCTTCCGGGGAAGAGTATGTAACCGCCGATGACCTCCTTCTTGATTTTCTCGTCGTGGTGCTTATTGTTGTAATAGATAGCGTCGCGGTAGCGGTGCATTTGGTTGATGGCATCGTCAGGGGGCACATCGTTGCTGCCGTCCTTCTCCAACCTGTATTTGGCATCGAAAAGGTAGGTGAGCTTCATGCCCTCTTGCAGGTCGTCTTTGGTGAGCTGTAACACGATGTCGGGCTTCTGTGGTACGGTCTTCGACTCCAATTCGCCAATACCTTTCACGTCGTCTTTGTCACTATGACGTGGGTTATATACAAGCTCTGCAAGCGTCACATCATCTTTCTTGAAGATAATCTTCGAGTGCTCACCCTTGCCGAGCGAGTAGGAGAAGAGTCCGCTCATCTCCGTGCGACTCTGCTGCTCGGGTTTGGTGTCGGTCAGTTCTTTGACTACCTTTTCCACCTGGATGAAGCACCAGATTTCGTACAGGGTGGCGATGTCCTTGGTCTCCATGCGGTAGAGACCGTCGTTGAGGCTGAAGGACTTTTGCAAGATGGCGAAGATGCGGAATACCTTTGAATAGTTCGTATCCTTTTGTAGAATGAGCGACTCCTGCTTGATGCCGTCGAATGGTCCCACGGTACGGAAGAAAGGGTGACGCGACAGGCGATTCAGCTCGTCGCGGGTGCGGCGGACGGCGCGCTGATCGTCACCTCGCATCAGCCAACGACCGTAAGGGGCGCGGAGAAGACGGGCTATCAGCTTGAGGACCTCGGTATCAAGGAGCAGTACCTCATTATCAACAGATACGATAAAAAGAGCGTGCTTGACGGCACGAGCCCCGGTCTCAATTGGCTGATCGATCATACCCACGTACCGCTTATCGGCGTTATCCCCGACTCAAAGGATCTCGAAAAGGCGCAGATCTCGGGCAGACTTGCCTGCGAGCTTCGCCGCGACCGAGAAAAGGCTTGCGACGCCTTCGACGAGGTTGCAAGGAGACTCTGCGGAGAGCGGATCCCGATAATGTCGTATCTCTCCGAAAAGACGAGAAGAAAGCTTCTATATTCTTGATATATAAAAATTTAAGTAGCGAAAGGAATGAGAAAATGGAAATAGCTATCGTTGCACACGATAAGAAAAAAGAATTGATGGCAGAATTCTG
>CALCTE010000146.1 GCA_937893885.1 uncultured Clostridia bacterium
ATTTTTTCGGTCTTAAAGAAAACTCGTTTTCGCTGTCCTCCGAAGTAAGAGACGAGCTTATTACTCTGTCGCTTGAAAATTCGTCCATCACTTTTCCTCCGTTATTATGTCGTAAAGCTCTTTCGCGTCGTGTGCTATTATATCCGCTCCAACGCTTTCAAGAAGCTCCGGCGGTCTGTAACCCCACGCGACTCCTATGCAGTAAAATCCCGCATTTTTCGCGGTGAGTACGTCTACGTTTGAATCGCCTACGTATGCTATCTTTGTCTTATCGGTGACGCCGAGGCTATCCATCATAAGATACGCTCCCGCAGGGTCAGGCTTTACGGGTACTCCCTTACATTCTCCCCTCGCGCAGTCGATAAGTCCTTTGTCAAACTTACAGTCACAGAGCTGTTTTACGAAGAAATCCAGCTTATTTGAAAAAACGCCTATTTTATAGCCGTCATTTTTAAGCTTTTCAAGAAGCTCCGTGATGCCTTCAAAAGGGGCAGTCTTGTCCGCGTAGCAGATATCGTATTTGTCGCTGAATCTCTGTCTTGCACCTTGATGGTCATAGTCCTTTGCGCCTATAGCCTCTGCGGCACTTTTTATCAAATGATCAACGCCGAAGTTTATTCCCGCAAGAGTTTGCTCTCTTGAAAATTCTTCTTCGCTTATTCCGAAAGCGTATGCCACTGCTGTACGCAGATCCTCTATCGTATCAAGAAGCGTACCGTCAAGATCAAAAATCACAGTATCAAAACGTCTCATCGTTATCTCCGTAAAAACATATTTAATCATTATATTATATCATATAAATACGGCAAATGCAAACAAAAAAACCGTTTCTTTCGAAAATATATCGAAGAAAACGGTTTTTCGTATTCTTTTTTGCGATAATTGCTCAATTTGAGTTATTTAAAGCAGCATCGTAAAGGTCTTGGAAGTGGCCCTCGGCTTGATTTTTTCTTGCGGCAGCAAAACTTGCAATATCCGTTAAGCCTCTGGGAATCAAGATACGAAGAAGGCTCGAATACCCTACACCCCAGCCGTCGTAAATGAATCCGTAGTCGAAGTATACGTTCGGGAAGATGTAATCCTCAAGCATTTCAAGGCTTTCGAAGTCTCTTGTTCCGCTTCCGAATAAGGTCTGCTCTACAAGAGCAGGGTAGATCATTCTATAAGAATAGTAAGCCATTGCTTCAAGGATTATACCCGTTCTTTCGTGGTTGTCGTTATCAACAGGCACACAAATAGCCAAATGCCACGGATCTACCCAAGAGCCGTACCGTTCTTGGTTTTCATCAAGTTTGGGAAGCGGAATTATACCGAAATTGACGTCGTACGCGCGAAGCGCAACAGCATCGCTTGCGGAAGCCACGTGAAATAGTACTTTGCCCTCCGCAAAGGCATCTGTATACACTTGGCGTTCAGCATCCATCTTATAAATAGCTCCTCTTTTGCCGGTATTCAAAAGCGCGTTAAGCTTTGCGACGACGCTTGACATTCTAGGTGTATTGACAAGATATTCAGGCTGATCGTTTTCACCCTTGACGACCGTGCTCTGTCTGAAGGCTCCGTACCAGAAATTAAGATAGGAATGGTCGTTGCACGTGACTGCAAGCCTATCATCATAATCATACATACCGTCACCGTTTAGATCCTCGGAGAAATTCTTCGTGACGTCGATCATCTTGTCGATAGTCCACTTGCCCTGTCTTACGAGCTCGTAAAAGTCAGGTAGATCGTACTCCTTGGCAAGATCTTTGTTAAACAGCACGCAAGCCGCCATATTGTAATATCCGTAGCACGAGGAATTGATTGTAAAAAAAGACTCGTCAAACATAGAACAGCTTTCGGTGAAGCTCTGTATCCACCAAGGCTTTGAGAGGTCGCAATACTCAAGATAGTCGAACGAAAGCACCGCGTCCGCAACGATAAGCGAAGCGCAGGCGGAGGTGCTGTGTATTGCCGCCGCATCAAATGCGTGGTCGCCGGCAAGTACGCTGTCGATTATCTTCTGCGCTTGTTTATCGGTATACGTGTTGAAATCTTTCGACTCTATAATTACGCCGAGTTCGTCCCGCAAAGCAAGATTTCTGTTGTATATTGCGTCGTTTACCGGATCTCCGTTGATGCCCTCTCTTACATATCGGTTCGTGCCGCTCGGAGCAGGCGCGAATATAGTGAAAACGTAGTCTTTGTAATTGACACCATCGGGGATATCCAATGTCTCGTCGGAAAGTTCAACCTTCATCTCGTCGTCACCGCTTCCCGCCTCGTCTGTCGTGTTATTCGAAATGACGCTGTTTAGCTTATCTCCGTCCCTTTCGGCAACAGTCATGCAAACAAAGGAAAGCACCAAACCGAGAAAAAGCACAAATAGTCTCTTTAACATATCTATATTCCTTAGAAAATTCGGTTTTGATAATTATATCATATACGGCTTGAACTTACAAGACAATTTTGCACTTGTTTTGGCATTTTCATCACTTTTTTATTAAAAATATACCGCCTAATTCATTAATTTTTGCATAAATTTTCGCATTCCGACATTTATCGACCAAACTCCTCCTTTATTGACAAAAGTTTCTATTTTGACCGAAAACTCGCTTCTTTTATTTTTTCTTATCACTTAAAATGATTATTTGTGTTCATAAATAATTAATATTTGTATGGTAATATTTTCCTTATAAAACACATTTTGGGAGAGATTTATGTTAAAACTCAAAAACATAGTCAAAGAATACGGCCTCGGCGAAGATAGAGTAAAGGCGCTGCAGGGCGTAAGTCTTGAATTTCGTAAAAGCGAGTTTGTTTCCGTTCTCGGCCCTTCCGGCTGCGGAAAAACCACGCTTCTTAACATCATCGGCGGACTCGACAGGTACACAAGCGGTGACCTCGTTATCTCAAACCGCTCCACAAAGGAGTACAAAGCAAGCGATTGGGATACCTACAGGAACCACTCCGTCGGATTTGTTTTCCAAAGCTATAACCTCATCCCCCACCAAAGCGTACTCTCAAACGTAGAGCTCGCGCTCACTCTTTCGGGTGTATCGAAGACCGAAAGACGAAACAGAGCAAAAAAAGCTCTTGAAAGTGTGGGACTGGGAGATCAGCTTCACAAAAAGCCCAATCAGATGTCGGGCGGACAAATGCAGAGAGTTGCCATCGCAAGAGCATTGGTAAACGATCCCGAGATACTGCTTGCCGACGAGCCTACGGGCGCTTTAGACAGCACGACGAGCGTGCAGATAATGGATATCCTAAAAGAGATAGCTAAAGACCGACTCGTTATTATGGTAACGCATAACCCCGAACTTGCAGAAGTCTATTCGACGAGAATAATAAAGCTTCTTGACGGCAAGGTGATAAGCGACAGCGACCCCTACGAAAGCACAGAGGGAAATGTGATCGCCGACACAAAAAAGAAAAAGTCGATGTCTTTCTTCACCGCCCTTTCCCTCTCTTTAAACAACCTTATGACGAAAAAGGGCAGAACATTTATGATATCCTTCGCAGGCTCAATAGGTATCATCGGCATTGCGCTGATTCTTTCGGTATCTACGGGCGTGCAAAACTACATCGACAGAGTTCAAGAAGACACTCTATCTTCCTACCCTATAACAATAGAAGCGGAGACCGCCGATATGGGAGCTATGATGTCGGCACTTATGGAAACATCGCCTTCCACGGACGATTCAGATGATACCTCGGAAGTAAAGGAAGATGTGGTAAAGGTCAACTCCGTCCTATACGAGCTTATGAATACGGCAAACTCTCTCGAAACGGAAAAGAACAACCTAAAGAGCTTTAAGGAATTTCTCGACTCAAGCGAGGAATTCAAAAAATACGCAAGCGCTGTACAGTACAGATACGACACTGTAATGGACGTGTACGCCAAGGATCCCGACGGGAAAATAGTCAAAGCCGACGTTATGAGCCTTATGGAGAAGGTCTACGGCGATATGGGTATAAACATAAGCGCGTTTGATATGGGCTCAAATCCCATGGCAAGCTATTTTACCGGCTATAACATATGGGAACAGCTCCTTTCAGGAAAAGACGGAGAGATTATAAATCCCATCTTGAAAGATCAATATGAAGTGGTCGCGGGCGACTGGCCTACGGGACACGACGAAGCTATTCTCATTGTCAACAAAAACAACGAGATAAGCGACCTTGCGCTGTACTGTCTCGGACTGCAGACGGCCGATGAGATAAGCAAGCGTATGGCAGATGCGATGAAAAGCGAGCAGGTCGATACGGAAAATTTAGGGCAGTGGTCTTACGATGAGCTTATCGGGCTTGAATTCAAGATAATACTCCCCACCGACAGCTACCAAAAGCAAGCAGACGGTTACGTTGACCTGCGCGAAAGCGATGCGGGACTTTCGTATCTTTATTCCTCGGAAAATGCAGTAAACGTGAAGATATCCGCGATAGTACGCCCCTCCGACGATGCGGTTGCGGGAATGCTAAGCGGGACCATCGGCTACACGGGTGCGCTTACGGACGTGCTTTTAGAAAAAGTCGAAGGAAGCGATATGATAAAAGTGCAAAAAGAAAATCCCGAAGTAGACGTTATAAACAACCTGAAATTTGAGACGGAAGAAGATAAAAATATGCCCGATACAGTCAAAGAGGAGGAGATAAAGGCTTACCTGGACACGCTTGACGAAGAGGGGCTCTACAATATATATTTAGGAATTAAGACCACGCCGACAAAGGAATATCTTGAAAGCACGGCGATGGAATACGTTTCGTCGATAACCGTAGAAGAACTTCGCTCATCGATGCTCGAAGCATACAAAAACGATATGGGAATAGACGACGTGACGTCTGTCGAAGAATATATAAACGGGCTTTCCGACGACGAGGTAAAAAGCTACGCTTTAAGCGGTGCTATGGAAAAGATCGCCGCAGAATACACAAAGCAAACGCAAGATGCACTTTCCGCCGTGCCGAAAGAAAATCTCGTTATGATGTTTAAGCAAGAAATGCAAGCCTATACAACTTCCGAGTGGGCGGCAATTTACGATTCGTATATGCCCAAAAACCGCTCTGAAAGAAGCTATGACGACGTAATGAAGCTTCTCGGAAACGTCGACAAGGCGCATCCTTCGGCGATAAATATATACACCTCCACGTTTGAAGACAAGGACGAGATAGCAAGGATAATAAAAGAATATAACGACTCGATCGGCGAAGAAAACGAGGACGATAAAATAAACTATACCGACTACGTAGGGCTTTTGATGTCCTCCGTCTCAACGGTAATAAGCGCTATATCATACGTGCTTATCGCGTTCGTGGCAATATCCCTTGTCGTATCGTCCATTATGATCGGAATAATCACCTATATCTCCGTTTTGGAGCGCACGAAGGAGATAGGTATACTCCGCTCCATAGGCGCTTCCAAGAAGGATATCGCAAGAGTGTTCAATGCAGAGACGATAAGCGTAGGCTTTGCGGCGGGACTTATCGGTATTTTGGTAACGCTTTTATTGCTGATACCCATAAATCTCATTTTGCACTACTTTACGGGAATCGAAATTTTGAGTGCAGCTTTACCCGTCGAGGGCGCTGTGATCCTCGTGGCAATAAGTATGATCCTCACATTTATCGCAGGTCTTATCCCCGCGAAATTTGCGGCAAACAAAGACCCCGTTATCGCGCTTCGAACCGAATAAACGCATAAAAAATGACTGCGGCACATACCGCAGTCATTTTTTGTTTTATTTATCCCTTTTGGCAAGCGTAGCCTTTTTTCTTTAGGACCTCTGCCGCCGCTTTATCGTCACTTGTTCTTATTACCGCCATTGCCTCGTTTTCATTTTTGGAAACGAAGGCGTAAGCGTATTCAACGTCAATATCTCCCAAAGCCAAAACCGAAAGTATCTCGCAAAGGCTTCCCGCCTCGTCCTCCATTCTTACGGTGAGCACGTCGGATACGTTGAACATCATCTTCTCGTTTTTCAAAACGCCCTGTGCCTTTTCGGTGTCGCTTGCGATAAACCGAAGTATTCCGTAATTTTGAGTGTCCGCAAGGCAAAGAGCCCGTATATTTATACCGTTATCCTTCAAAGAGGCAAGTATCTTTGCAAGTCTCCCTTTTTTGTTTTCCACAAAAACCGATATCTGCTTTGAAAACATAATGCGCCCTCCTTATTTTACGTTTCGTTTATCTATGACATGCTTTGCTTTACCCTCACTGCGTTCAAGGCTGTGAGGTTCGACCAAAACTATGTTTGCCGAAATGCCGAGAATTGATTCGACCGCCGCTTTTATCGCTTTCTTCGTCTGCTCTATCTTCTTTATCTCGTCGGAGAACATACTCTCCGTCATCTCGACTCTTATCTCAAGTACGTCAAGGTTGTTTATTCTGTCGACAACAAGCTGATAGAAGGGAGCAACCTGCGAAAACTTCATAAGTACGCCCTCAACTTGAGAAGGAAATACGTTTACGCCTCTTATTATAAGCATATCGTCACTTCTGCCCATAGGCTTTGACATTCTAACAAGAGTTCTTCCGCAAGCGCATTTTTCGTGCGTTATAGTCGCGATATCGTGAGTGCGGTAGCGAAGAAGCGGAAGTGCCTTCTTTGTGATACAAGAGAAAACGAGCTCGCCTTCAACACCGTCGGGAAGCACCTCTCCCGTCTCGGGATCTATTATCTCGGGGATAAAGTTGTCCTCGTTTACGTGAAGGCCTGCGTGGCACTCACATTCGAAGGCAACGCCCGGGCCGACTATCTCGGAAAGTCCGTAGATGTCGTACGCCTTTATGTGAAGCTTATCCTCGATCATTCTCCTCATATTTTCCGTCCAAGGCTCCGCGCCGAAGATGCCGCGCTTTAATTTGAGCGTTGATACGTCGATGCCCTTGCTTTCGATAGTCTCGGCAATATAGAGCGCGTAAGACGGCGTACAGCAAAGCACGGTAGAGCCGAAGTCCTGCATAACCTGTATCTGCTTTGGAGTGTTGCCCGTAGATATCGGAATAACCGACGCACCGAGCGCTTTAGAGCCGTAGTGAAGTCCGAGTCCGCCCGTAAAAAGTCCGTAGCCGTAGGATACGTGAACGAAATCCTCGTCCGTAGCGCCCGCAGCGGCAAGAGCACGGGCGGCGCATTCGCCCCACATATCTATATCCTCACTCGTATAGCCGACAACGGTGGGCTTACCCGTCGTGCCACTGGAAGCATGTATCTCCACGACATCTTTAGCATCGCAGGCAAACATACCGTAAGGGTAGTTATCCCTTAATATTGCCTTATCCGTAAAGGGAAGCTTTGCAAGGTCTGCGAGAGTCTTTATGTCCTCGGGCTTAACTCCCGCAGCATCCATCTTCTCTCGGTAGGGCTTTACCTTGTCGTATACGAGCTTCACGGTGCTTTGAAGTCTTTCGAGCTGAAGAGATGAAAGCTCTTCTCTTGAAGCCGTCTCTATCTTACTGAAATAATTCATCGGTCTATCTCACTTTCATAAAATTCCTTAACGGGAGCGGCAGGCTTTACCTTGAGCAAGTCAAACCTGTATTTCCCGCATTTTCCGTTTTCCGAAACGGGCCCTTTAAGTTCACAATAGCAATCGTTGTTATGCGGAAGATACGCCGCGTAAACGCAGTTTCCGCACGCCTTTACATACTCGCTTTTCATTTTGTCCTCCTGCCCGTTTTTTCTTTAATATTTTATCACGGCAAAGGCCGCTTGTAAAGTGCTTTTTCGAAAAAATAACGCCGTTTTTTGTCGGCAGATCGTACACGATACGAGCCTTTTCACCATTTTTTGTGAGTATAATGGTATAGGATAAATTTTATGAAAGGACAAGCTATGATACATACAAAAAAGGACAAGTGTAAGGAAAAGCTTCTTAACATACCCACAAAATTGATCGTACCGAGCGAAAATCCCGTGAGAGAAAATTTCGACGAAGAGGAACTTACGCGCCTTGCGGACAGTATACGCAGACACGGGCTCTTACAGCCTTTAAAGGTCAAAGCGGTAAGTGATCTTTCCGGTGCCACGGTATACGAGCTTATTTCTGGAAGAAGACGTCTTCGCGCTTGCAAGCTCTTATGTATACCGACGGTTTCCTGCCTTGTCAGCACACTCGATGAAAAGTGCGCTTTGGAAGCTGCTCTTTGCGAAAATCTTATAAAAAGCGATCTCAATATGTTTGAGCAGGCGGAAGCAATATCGGAGCTTATGCGTATCTCTATGCTTTCTGCAAATCAAACGGCGGAGCGTCTTTCCGTAAGCGAAAGCTACGTGGCCAGAAAGCTGAAGCTTCTTTCTTTTCAAAAGCATGAAAGGCAACTGATTTTGTACGCGAGGCTAACAGAGGATCAGGCTTTGAATCTCGTGAAGATGCAAAGCTCGGAAAAGAGGCTTCGTGTATTAAATGCTATAATCGAAGGGAGAGCAAGCCTTGCCGAGCACGACAGCTACGTAAACTCACTTTTTGAGGAAAAACATAAAGAAGAACCCGAACCAAAACAACAGATAAAGCCCGTTTTAAAGGATAAACGCATCTTCGTGAATACGATAGAAAAAGCCGTTGCTACCTTGCGCTCGGGAGGTATCAATGTAGAATTTGAAAAAAGCGAAAACGGCGCGGGTGATATGGTAATAACGATAAGGCTCGCTTCCGGCTAAAAAGTGTCCGCCTTATTGCCTCTTATTTACTCTTGATTTTATCGTTATTAGGGTGTATAATATATCTTGAATAAAAATGTAACCGGAGACATATATGAGAAGAATTATCGCCCTTTTGACCGTAATCACCTGTATTTTCGCTCTTTTGTGTGCTTGCAAGGCACAAAAGGCGCAGCTTTCGTCCGACCCTGCAAAAGAAACTTTCAGTGACTCTTCGGACAAAGAAAACGATAAAAATAACGATGGCGAACAGCCTGCCCCGAACGAAAACGACGGTGAAAACGCCGACGTGGCTACCACTGTTCCCAAAAACGAATACGTACAGCCGACGACTTTTGCAAAAGCGTATTCCAACGTATCTACGCTTCGCAACGCCTTCTACGATATACTGTCAACCTCGCTTACTGCAGTCGGTGAGTCATCGCAAGTGCTTATTGATACATACGAGGTGATGAGCGGCGAAACAAGCTTCGTCGTCATTTCAGCCTGCGGCAGCGGATCCGACGACATTATAAAGACGTCCCTCTCTGCAAGCGGATATAAGGACGTTAACATAGAAAAAAGCGAAAAGGGCGAATACAACATCTCCTTGAAGGTTTCCGTGGCAGATATGACAAGCGAGGACGAGCTCTTTACGGACGGCTCATTCTACGTTTACTACGACGCGGAAAAAGACAGTTTTACTTGCGAATACACTATTTCGGGCATAGGCACGGAAAAGTTCTCTGCAAAAAGGATAGAAGGCGGCTATCTTGCCCAATATCTCTCCCCAAGCGGCAAATATTTGCGCTTTATACTTATGGACAACCATACGGGCAAGGCACTAATTTACGGTCAGTCTCATTGGAAAGCCGATCTTCCCGATTCCAAGGAAGGATTTGATATAGATGGCTATATCACATTCTACGAGATCACCGATTCCAAATTTCACGCAATACATAACGGCGTTGAATACACTTTTCATAAAGTTTTGCCCGAAGGCTTGGTAGATAAAGAATGAAAAAAAGGATAGTACTCGTCATACTCGCGCTCGTTTGCGTGACGTCGGCACTCGGGGTCTTTGCCATAAGCGTGGAAAAGCCCGAAAGCTATATCTGGATATTAGAGGCACGCGGCGGAAGCAAAACCGTGCTTAAAAGCCTTCGAACCAGCGGAATAACCGCAAGCTATGACTTGAATATGAGATACGTCAGCATTTCCGGCGATACGCTCACGGAATCAGATGTTCCCACAAGATTTACGGGAGCCGCTACGTTGGACGTAACGTACGACTACAGCACGGTACCAAAAATACAAAATGCAATATTTGAAATGGATTCCGTTGTTCCCGACTCGCTTCTTTCCTTCGCAAGCTGCCGCACGCAAAGCGAACTTGCAAACTTCGAGCTCGGACTTGACGGCGGAATTTCGTCACGCCTTGAAATAAGTTTGGCAGAACTAATCTCGGCGACACCGAATACGTAGTAAACGCGCTCGGCTCTTATCACTCAGGCGCCGCTCCCGGACTTATGTCGGAAGGCGGTGTGAACAAGATAGCCTCCGTTTATATCAATGCAGATTCAAAGGAATTTGAAATAGGAAAAGGCACTGACTACGGTGTTCGCTCCGTCGCCGTGCTCGTTACGGTTCATTCAAGCCCATACGAAGAAGACACATACTCCTTCGAACTTGCCGGCACCCTAAAGAGAGTGGTATACTCCCCCGAAAACCTCTACGGAGTGCTTATGTCACCCTCTGCAAAACCCTTACCCGTTATAAGCACTTTCGGAGAAGACGAGCTTGAGAGTTTAAATATCGGCTCTGCTCTTTCAAGACTCAAAGCATTCTACACCGGCGGTGTATATTGGCCCGTCGATCTTCCTGCCACGCTCCCCGAATTTGACGAAGCAAACAGAATAACGCAAGCCACGTCGGCGAACGGCGTCGTATACGTCAAAGCTGTAAGCTCTTGGGCACAGTATAATAAATACAGACAACGACTCCTTTCGCAAGAAGGATATTATACTAACGGCATCGACATATACTCGAAAGATTGTTACATAAAATTTGTAACAGACACTCACACGAGAGAAAACGTCGATGTCACGCTCGAAATATACCTTCCTGCGAAAAACTCTTGGCTTGAGGGTTTTGAAATATTCCCCACGTTCAAGTACGGAACTATCTTGAAAACGCCATCGGGAGAAGGTGTTCCCAAAACCGATGAAAGCGCTTGGATGAATGTGCTTGTTTACGGTGCTGATGAAGCCTCCTTCGTTGCCTACGGCAAGGAACTCGAAGAAAAAGGCTTTGAATATGACCTCGACGAATACATCTTTACCTCAAAAGACGGTTACAGATACAGCTTTTCAATGGCGGATTTCACCGATGAATTCGGAAGCGGAAAGCTTTTGACCTTCTATATCTCCAAAGCGGTCACACAGAATGATCCCGCATCAAGTGAAGAGAGTAAGGAGGAAGAACAAAAATGAAAAAGCTTATAGTTTCATTGTTACTCCTTTCCGCACTCTGCGTTACTGTCGCAGCATCGGTTTTTCCGGAAAATTGGACTGACACCGACAGGGAAAATTTCAAGGCACTTTACGGCGATAAGGATATAAAGGAATTTTTCGAGATAGCTGACCTTGAAGGCTTTTCAAGCTCTGCAGTCGTGGATTTTCTGAATTCCCGCCAGGTAATAATCGCACCCGGACTTTCCGTAGACTCCGAGGGATATCTCGTTGACAGCAAAGAGCTTGAGAAAGCCCTTGAGGAAGAGAAAAAACGCCAAGAGGAGCTTCTTGCAAGTAAAGAAGAACAGCTCGTTATAACGGTTCCCGAAAAAACCTCGGACGCAAAAGAAAAAGCACCCTTAAAAACAAGCGTGATAATAGCGGTCTGCGCTATTTTGCTCAGTGGTATCTTTACCGTCGCGGTAACGGGCAAAAAGAAGAAATAGCCCGTACATTTTGAAGAAAGAAGGACAAGAAAATGAGTATGGAAAAAGGAGGAATATCCGTACAAACGGAGCATATATTCCCCATTATCAAAAAATGGCTTTATTCGGATAAGGATATCTTCCTTCGCGAATTAGTCTCCAACGCATGCGATGCCTGCACGAAGCTTAAAAGGCTTTACTCCTTGGGCGAAGTGAAGGATATCGACTGCAGCAACTTTCGCATCGACGTCGTTTTGGATAAGGAAGCGAAAACCGTAAGCATAAAGGACAACGGTATCGGAATGAGCACCGACGAGGTCAAGCGATACATAAATCAGATCGCTCTTTCCGGCGCGCTCGAATTTATAGAAAAATACGACGAAAAAGACGGTTCGGGCGGAATAATCGGACATTTCGGCCTCGGCTTTTACTCGGCGTTTATGGTCGCCGACCGAGTCCAGATGTACACGAAGTCCTATACCGATGCTCCCGCAGTATCTTGGGAATGTACCGAGGGCGGAAGCTATGAAATGGGCGAAGACGAAATAAGCGACGAGAGGGGCACTCTCATCGTTTTACATATAACCGAGGACGAAAAGGAATACCTTGACGGTGCAAAGCTCCGCTCCATACTTGAAAAATATTGTTCGTTTATGCCCGTACCAGTATATTTTGACGACGGCGAAAAATGCGAGTGCAAGGAAGGCGAGTGCTCACACGAGCACGGCCCTGTACTTATCAATGACACAGAGCCGCTTTGGACAAAGAATTCCTCTGATTGCACGAAGGAAGAATACGCCGAGCTTTACAGAAAGCTCACGGGCGATTTCAAAGAACCCCTTTTCCACATTCACTTAAACGCCGATTATCCCTTAAACTTCAAGGGAATACTTTACTTTCCGAAATATACAAGCCAATACGAAAACATTGAGGGTGAAGTAAAGCTCTACTATAACCAAGTCTTCGTTGCGGATAATATAAGGGAAATACTCCCCGACTATATGATAATGCTCAAAGGCGTACTCGACTGCCCCGAGCTTCCCTTAAACGTCTCAAGAAGCTATCTGCAAAATGACGCTTATTCAAAGAAAATAGCAAAGCACATATCGAAGAAGGTGAGTGATAAGCTTTCCTCGATGTTTTCTTCAGAGCGTGAAGAATACGAAAAGCTTTGGGGTGACATAAAGACCTTCGTGCTCTTTGCCTCTCTTCGCGACGAGAAGTTCTATGAAAGAATCAAAGACAGCGTGCTTTTTAAGACGAAAGACGGCTTCTTAACGCTTGCGGAATACAAGGAAAAATCGAAGGACATTCATGAAAACAAGGTGTTCTATACCACCGATCCCACCTCACAGGCGCAATACATATCTATGCTTGAAAAGCAGGGTGCAACGGTAGTGGAATTCGACAGCGTTCTCGACACGCAGTTTATATCGCTTTTGGAAAGCAAGGATCCGGGTCTAAAATTTTCAAGAGTTGACTCGGAGCTTTCGGAGCTTATGAAGAGTAGCGACGCCGTAAATATCGACGAAGACGCTTTAAAAGCGATTTTTAAAGAGCTTCTCGGCGAGGACACCGAGATAAGCGTATGTCCCCTAAAGGACGGCGTCCCCTTGGTGCTGACGGTCAGCGAAGACTCGCGCCGTATGAACGATATGCTCAAGATGTATCAAAGCTTCGGGCACGGCGAAGGCTTTTCGACACTTGCTGAAAAAGAGGAGCTTTGCATAAACTCCTCACACCCCGTTATTGCCGCTCTTTCGAAAACGGAAAAAGAAAAAGCGCTTCCCGTTGCAAAACAGCTTCTAAACCTTGCAAAGCTTATGCGCCGTCCCTTAAGCGCCGAGGAATCGGAAGATCTTATGAGCGGACTTTGCGATATTATGCTTAAAACTCTCGAATAAAATCAGTTTTAGAGAGGCTTCCGCTTTTACCGAAGCCTCTCATTTTTAAAAATGAAGGAAGGAGAAAGAGAAATGTTAAATCTCGTATACACGAGCTCGTACGGCGCCGAAACGGCGTATTTCCGTTCTATGCTTGAAAAACTGACGTGCGAAGGAAAAAAGTGCTTTCTTTTCGTGCCCGAAAGCTCCGTTTTGAAAACCGAGCAAGAGATGTTCTCAGCTCTCCCCTCTTCAGCAAATCTTTGCTTTGAAGTCATTAGCTTTAAAAGGCTTACAAACAGGCTTCAAAGGCAGTACGGCGGTTTAAAAAACTCATTTGTCAGCGAGGAAGGCAAAATAATCCTCACGTCTCTCGCACTTAAAGAGGCTTCGCCCATTTTAACAAAATACGCATCTTTAGCTGAAAATGAAGAATTTATAAAAAGCCTTGCAGAGCAGATATCGAAGCTTAAATCATTTACGTTTACCCCCGAAATGCTCTCCGACGCCGCCGCGAAAGCAAGGTCGGCACATCTTACGGTGACCGCAGATAAGTTGCACGACATCTCCGTTATATATTCCGCCTACGACGCGTTACTGCATCGTGATCTTTGGGATATGGGAGATAGGTTCATTTATGCCGCAAAGCAACTTGAAGAAAACGACTTTTTCTCCGATTCTTACGTGTTCTTCGACGGATTTTCGGGATTCACCCCCGCCGAATACGCGATCATAAAGGAAATAATGAAAAGCTGTAAGGAGCTTTTCTTTGCCGTATTTGCAAACGAAGACGAAAAAAACGAAGTCTTCGAAAAACCTCTTTCAACCGCTAATACGCTTAAAAGACTTGCAGGAAAATGCTCTCTTCCCGTAGCGCTTCCGATACGTCTTTCCGAAAAGAAAGAAAAAGCGGATCTTGAGCTTATACGCACGAGTCTGTGGGAAACGGGCATGCAGGATAAAGAAAGCGAAAACGTCAAGGTCTACGCTTGCGACGGCGTAAGCGGTGAAGCAGAGATTGCCGCAAGCATAATACTGAATCTGTGCAGAGAGCACGGCTATCAAATGAAGGATATTGCCCTCTGCGCCGCAGAACCTACCCACTACGAAAGCATCTTGGACGCTGTATTTGCAAAGCATAATATACCTTTGTTTATGTCGCTTAAAAGTAATTTTGCCGAATTCCCGCTATGTAAGCTCGTATACGCAAGTTTACAAGCAGTACATAACGGCTTTAAGTGTGAAGATATGATGGGCGTTTTAAAGAGCGCTCTTTCAAATGTTCCCGAAGATCTCGCGGATTCACTTGAAATATATGTCAGAGTATGGAATATAAGCGGCGGGCTTTGGCAAACGGATAAGGATTTTCCGTTTAACCCCGACGGATTTTCTGAAAAGATAAGCTACAGAGGTGAAAAAATACTCGACGACGCAAATAAAGCGAAAAGACTTCTCGCCGCACCCTTATACGAGCTTTCGGAAAAATTCAACGCAGGCGAATGTGCAAGAGACTACGCCGTAGCTTTATACGAATATCTTTCGCGTCTCGACGTAGAGCGTAAGCTCGAAGAACTCTCGGAGTTTAGCAAGGCGCAAGGCGACGTCTTCCAAGGAGAGATTCAAAAGAGGCTATACGAAAGCTTTATAAAGCTTCTTGAAGAATGCGTGGAGCTCTGTAAGGACAAAAAAATGAGCTCTCGCAGCTTCGAACAGATTCTCCTTCTTGCGATGAGAAGCCTTTCTTTGCAGGTTATCCCCACCTCTATCGACGAAATACAGCTTCTTTCGCCCGCTTCCCTCTTCGGAAGCAGTCCAAAAGCACTCATAATATTGGGTGCCGAAGAGGGTGTCTTCCCCGGAAAAGAGACAGTCGACAGCTTCTTTACGAAAGCAGAGCTTCGCGCATTTGAAAGCCTTGGGCTCGATCTCGGCGCGGATAAAGATGACTTCTGCTGTGAGCCATTGAGGGAATTTTACTGTGCGGCAAGTCTTCCCACACAAAAGCTCTACGCTTTATACGATAAAAAATCTCCGCCGTCAATGGCAGTCCACCGTCTTGAAAAGCTCTTTTCCGCTTCCGATATTACGGGAAAGCCTCTTGCACTCGTGGGAATACAGGCTATAGCCGATGCTTATGCGGAAAGCAAAGACGAAGATCTTGCCGAAATACTCAAGGAAAAAGCGCCGAAGCTCTACGAAAATACCGAAAAGAGTATTTTCTTCACGGAAGAAAAAATAGAACCCGAACTTGCAAAAAAAGCTATAGGTGAAAATTACAGCATAAGTCCGTCTACAGTAGAAAGCTTCCGCCTTTGCAAGCTTTCCTGCTGGGTAAACCGCATACTTTCATTAAGACGAGACGAAAAAGCGGAGCTTTCGGTAATAGATATAGGCAAATACATACACAGCATACTTGAAAAATTCATAAACGAGTGCCTTTTAAGCAAAAAAAGCTTTTCTGAAATGACAAACGGCGACATAAGCGAGTACGCAAGAAAAGGTGCGGAGGAATTTATAAAATCCGTCTTTGGCGGATTCGACGACAAAAGCAAGAGATTTAAATATCTCATCACAAGGCTTCGCATAAGCCTCGAAATGTTTATAAAGAATATGGTAGAGGAATTTAAGCAAAGCAAGTTCGTACCGTGGAAGACGGAGCTTCCCGTCGGAAGAGGCGGCATACCCGGTCTTTGCGTCACTTTAGACGACGGCGCAAGGCTTTCCGTAAACGGCATCACCGACCGAGTTGACATATACCAAGCGGAAGACAAAGCGTACGTAAGAGTCGTCGACTACAAGAGCGGCGGAAAGAATTTCTCCTTAAAATACGTCGAACTCGGTCTTGATCTGCAGATGCTTATGTATCTCTTCTCCATCTGTAAAAGCGACAACGACGGCAAAAAGCTCGTACCCGCAGGTGTGCTCTACAGTTCCCCTAAGAAAGCGAGCCTTTCTCAAAACAGCCTTTGTGCCGTATCGGACGAAGCTATTATGAGAGAATACACGCCGTCGGGAATCTTCCTTGCGGATATGGACGTTCTTTGTGCTATGGACAAGGAGCTTTCGGGAAGATTTATACCCGTAAAGCTCAAAAAAGACGGAGAGTTTACACAAAGCAGTAACGTCATAAGCTCCGAGGGCTTTGCAGAGCTCGAAAAGCAGCTTGAGGGCATACTTGCGGACATCGGGCGCGAGATGCGCGAAGGGCTTGCCGACGCTCACCCCTATAACGACGGGGTAAGAGATGCGTGCAAATACTGCAAGCTTCAAAGCTTATGCAGAAACGAAGAAACAGACGTAACAGAATAACAAAATGCGTTCTTATTTGAAGATAAGGACGCATTTTTATTGCCAATTTTTACACCGTGCATTTAACTTGAATTGACTTGTGCGTTCGCGGCAATACTCCTTGTATACGAAAAGGAGTGATGAAATGTTTTGCGGCAAGGTTGAAATTTGCGGTGTAAATACCTCGCACCTTAAAGTGCTTTCGGGAAACGAAACGAAAGAACTGCTTATAAAGGCAAAAAGCGGCGATAAAAAAGCAAGAGAGGAGCTTACGTGCGGAAATTTAAAGCTCGTTTTAAGCGTTATGCGGCGCTTTTACTCGCGCGGAGAAAATCCCGACGATCTGTTTCAAGTCGGCTGTATCGGTCTTATAAAAGCAATAGATAATTTTGATATTTCGCAAAACGTACGTTTTTCCACTTATGCAGTGCCAATGATAATCGGCGAGATACGCAGATTTTTACGTGATAACAGCGCTCTCCGTGTGTCGCGCTCAATAAGGGACCTTGCCTATCGCATATTGAAATCAAAAGAGGCACTTTGCGCATCTCTTTCAAGAGAGCCTACTACGGCTGAACTTGCAAGAGAACTCGGCGTTACTGAATCCGAGATAAGTCTTGCACTTGAAGCGGTTTCCGAGCCCGTCTCGCTTCACGAGCCGATATACACCGAAGGCAGAGACACGGTATCATTGGAGGACCAAATAAAAGACCCGTCCGCAAGCGACGATATTTTGATAGAGCAGATAGCCCTCTCGGATGCAATAAAAAAGCTTGGCGACAGAGAAAAGCGCATACTGTCAATGCGCTATTTCGACGGAAAAACACAAATGGAAGTTGCGTCTATGATAGACATTTCGCAAGCTCAGGTGTCGCGCCTTGAAAAAGCGGCTTTGGATAAAATTAAAAAAATGTTGTAAAACCTCTTTACAAAAGAAAAAAAATGTGATATCATATGTAGGCCGATGACTCGGTATAGGGATAATTATGCCCCTTTGGGTATGCCTCACGCCTTATTCTTGGTCAAGCGGTAATAATTAAAAATGAGGTAAGAAAAATGACAGCGCAGGAAAAGACAAACATCATCAAAACTTATGCAGTACACGAGGGTGACACAGGTTCTCCCGAGGTTCAGATCGCAGTTTTGACAACTCGTATCAACGAACTCAATGTTCACCTCGACAAGAACCACAATGACCACCACAGCCGCAGAGGTCTTCTTAAGATGGTAGGTCACAGAAGAAATCTTCTCAACTATCTCGAAAAGAAGGACATCGAGCGTTTCCGTGCAATCAAAGCTAAGTTGGGACTCAGATAAGAGTCTCTTTTAAGGGGCGGTTTTTCCGCCCCTTTTTTCCGAAATCACACGAAGGAGCATCTTTCTTTAGCAGTTATACGTATCGAAAGCCGCTTTCGGTGCGTATAAGTGCTAAAGGTTTCTCTTTCGTTTGAAAATATATTTTACAAAAGAAAAGGAGAAAACCATGTTTGAGAATTATCGCACATTCACAATGGACCTTGCAGGCAGACCTCTCACCGTTGAGACGGGCAAAGTAGCACAGCTTGCAAACGCTTCCTGCATAGTAAGATACGGTGATACCGCTGTTCTT
>CALCTE010000147.1 GCA_937893885.1 uncultured Clostridia bacterium
AGCAAATGAAATCATTGCTAAAATCAAGCAAAACGGCGGCGAAACAAAGGTTGGCTGTGCCACCTTCTCCGGTTGTGATCTGAATTATGACGGCGAAGTATTTGAGGGTGCAGAACTTACCGCAACCTTTGGCGGTGTGAAGTGCGATCTCCGTAACGCTATTATTGAAAAGGATTGTGCCATTCAGGTGTCAGCTATTTTTGGTGGTATTGATATTTTCGTTCCCGACAACATCAATGTAAAGGTAAGTTCCAACTGTATCTTTGGTGGCATCTCTAACAAGACTTCCGTACACAAGGATGCTCCCACTATCTACATAAGCGGCACTTGTATGTTTGGAGGCGTTGAAATTAAATGACCAATTTTCAAAAAACAGTAAAATACATAGCGATGGCGTTTGCTATCTTTCTCACAGTCAGCATTATCGGAGGAATTTTAAGTATGTTTGGTTTGTTCGGTGGATTTTTCGGCGGTGATGCTGTGACCGAAGATATAAAAACTTATTCAGTATCATCAGAGATACAAAACCTTGAAGTAAAGATCAATGCCGCTGATTTTACCATCAAGCAAGGCGAAAGCTTTTCTGTTGAAAGCAATCTAAAGCATCTTACGGTTGAAGATAAGAACGGCGTTCTGACGGTCAAGGAAACAAGGAAGTTTGCTCACACCTATACAGGTGCTGTATTGACTCTCTACGTTCCTGCAGACACGTTGTTCGAAAAAGCAAATATTATAACCGGTGCAGGAAGACTGACTGTAGATAGCTTGTCTGCCTCTACAATGAACTTTGAACTTGGTGCCGGTGAAGTTACCATTGATACTCTTGTTGCCACCTCGGATATTGACATTGACGGTGGTGCAGGAAAAATCACCATATCAGGCGGTGCACTTCATAACCTTGATTTAGATATGGGTGTCGGTCAATTGAATTTGACGTCTGCTCTTACAGGTGAAAGTGATTTCGATTTAGGTGTTGGAGAGTCCAACATAACCATAATTGGTAATAAGGATGATTATAAACTTGATATAGAAAAAGGTCTTGGTAATATCACAGTAGATGGCACAAGCGTTTCTAATATCAAGGGACAAGGTAACGGTAATAACAGCATCGAGATTAGTGGCGGTATCGGTGCCATTAACTTGAAATTTAAGGAGTCTGAAGCAAAATGATTTTAGAACTTAAAAACATAGAAAAATCCTTTGGTGAGAAGAAAGTCCTCACCGGAGTTTCATTCAAAGCTGAGGGTGGCAAAGCCTTCGGCCTGCTCGGCAGAAACGGTGCCGGCAAGACCACGTCCATTCGTATTTTAATGGATGTGTTTCCCGCAAACAGCGGTGAAGTGCTGATGGATGGTCAGCCCATCGATTACAACAAAATCGGTATTGGCTATCTTCCCGAAGAAAGAGGCCTTTACCCCAAAAAGATCATCATTGATCAGCTCACCTATTTTGCAGAACTGAAAGGAATGAGCCGTAAGGCAGCTGTGCAATCAATCGACTATTGGCTTGGTCGTCTTGGTATGACCGAGTATCGCAACAAGAAGCTCGAAACTCTCTCAAAAGGTAATCAGCAGAAAATTCAGCTTATTACTGCTCTTGCTCACGATCCCGACATCATTATTCTTGACGAGCCTTTTTCGGGTCTTGACCCTGTAAATGCAATGCTCTTAAAGGATGTGGTTAAGGAACAGATTGCGAAGGGCAAGATCGTTCTGTTCTCCAGCCATCAGATGAGCTACATAGAAGAATTCTGCGACAGCATTGCCATCATCAATGCAGGTAAGGTCGCTCTTCATGGAGATCTTCACGACATTAAGAGAAACTACGTTCGCGATAAGCTGGTCGTCAGTACGACAAAGCCCGAATTGATCAAGGCTGATTTTGGAGAAGCTTGTACCAAACGCGAGGACGGCACATTGCTCATCCAGCTTGCAAGTCCTGATGACAAACAGGCAACAATGAAACGCCTTGTTGAAAATTACGATATCGATGAGGTTAAGGTGTTTGAGCCTTCGCTGAACGATATATTCGTAGAGTATGCGGGGGCGCAGATTTAAGGAGGCGAGATCAATGAAACAGTTTGGAAAGATACTGAAATTTGAATTAAAGGGCTATCTCAAGAATAAAGCCTTTGTAGGAATTACGATATTCCTCGTAGTAGCAATCGCAATCGCTATGTTTATTCCTAATATTGTTTCGGCATTTAAGTCCGACGATGAAGGCGCTACCGAACAGACAGATCTTCCCGTTATGCTTGTGTATGCTGAAGACGAAAGTCTTTCGGGACTTGTCAAAGAATATTTTACCGGAGCATTTACGGGATACAACGTTACCGTAGCGGACGGTACGATTGACGATGTGAAAGCAAAGATTACTTCAGGTCAAGCTGAATGTGCATTTGTGCTGAACAGTGCTTCCTCCTATACCTACTACGTCAACAATCTGTCTATGTACGATTCCAACGAGGCAATCGCAAGCGGTGTGCTTCAAGAAGTATACCGCGTAAATGCAATGATGCAGAACGGACTGACTCCGGAGCAGGCAAGTGAGATCATGGCTGTTCAGATCGAAAGCAGCACCGAAACGCTCGGTAAGGATCAGATGCAGAATTTCTTCTATACCTATATCATGATTTTTGCTCTGTATATGGTAATTCTCCTTTACGGACAAATGGTTGCGACCAACGTGGCAACAGAAAAAGCTTCGAGAGCTATGGAAGTGTTAGTTACGAGCGCAAAGCCCGCGAGCATGATGTTTGGCAAGGTGCTTGCATCCTGTATTGCAGGTCTTGTTCAGCTTGTTGCTATTTTCGGTTCGGCTCTTGTATTCTATAATATCAACAAATCCGCTTGGGGCGATAATATGATTATCCAGTCGATTTTCAATATCCCCGTGGATCTCTTCGTATTCATGTTGGTATTCTTTATACTCGGTTTCCTGATTTATGCCTTCCTGTATGGAGCGATTGGTTCTACCGCGTCGAAGCTTGAAGACATCAACACATCTGTAATGCCGATCACATTCCTCTTTATCATCGCCTTCTTTGTCGTTATGTTCTCTATGGCAAGTGGAAGTGTTGATACTGTTCTTATGAAGGTTTGCTCGTATATTCCGTTTACATCTCCCATGGCGATGTTTACAAGAATTTGTATGAGCACGGTTGCTTGGTATGAAATTGCAATTTCCATTGCCATTCTGATCGGTTCCACGATCGGTATCGGCGCACTGTCTGCGAAGATCTACCGTGTGGGTGTTCTTCTGTACGGAACTCCTCCGAAGATCTCGACGATAATGAAAACTGTGTTTAAGAAACAGTAAGAAAAATTGATCCTACTTTAACTTTTTTAATGCCGTAAAACAGTTGAAATATTCATAAAAATATGATATAATTATAATACAAGTAATCATAGTTTCCCGATGAGGTTATGGGAAATCAATCTGTATAAGAACGACGGTACGCCCA
>CALCTE010000148.1 GCA_937893885.1 uncultured Clostridia bacterium
ACAATAGCCGCGAGAACCATCCAGCGTTCCCGCTTTTTCATATACCTAAGTAATTTTATCATTTCACTGTATCTCCTTTTATACCGTTCGATTTGATTATTCCATCAAAATCTCCGTTCATCACCTTAAAGCAATGCCGCCTTATGATTCCTTCTAACTTATTATCAGGAATTAAGTATATCCATAAACTCCTCGCCCGTAATGGTTTCGTGCATATAGAGATACTGCGCAAGCTGATCCAGCTTTGGCTTGTTTTCGGTAATGAGCTGCTTAGCCTTTTCGTACTGTTTTTTCACAAGTGCTACAACCTGTTTGTCAATTTCCGTTTGCGTTTCAGCAGAGCAAGCAAGAGAAGCATCGCCGCCGAGATATTGGTTGGTAACAGTCTCAAGTGCCACCATGCCAAAATCATTACTCATACCGAAGCGAGTAATCATTGCCCTTGCCAGTTTGGTAACCTGCTCAATATCGTTGGAAGCACCCGTGGTGATAGAACCAACAGCAATTTCTTCTGCCACACGACCGCCTGTGTAGGTGGCGATCTTATTTTCAATTTCTTCCTTAGTCATCAGATAGTGATTTCCTTCATCCACCTGCATGGTATAACCGAGAGCACCGGAGGTGCGGGGAACGATGGTGATCTTCTGCACGGGAGCAGAATTTGTCTGCTTAGCAGCAACCAAAGCATGACCGATTTCGTGGTAAGCTACAATCATCTTTTCCTTGTCGGTAAGAATGGCATTTTTCTTCTGATATCCTGCGATAACGACCTCAATACTTTCCTCAAGGTCTGCCTGTGTAGCTGCCTTTCTGCCCGCACGAACAGCACGCAGAGCAGCTTCGTTTACAATATTGGCGAGTTCAGCACCGGAAGCGCCCGAAGCCATACGAGCAACAGTTGTGAAATCAATATCGGGAGCAACCTTGATTTTTTTACAATGCACTTTGAGGATGGCTTCTCTGCCTTTTAGATCAGGAAGATCTACCGGCACACGGCGGTCAAAACGACCGGGTCGTGTAAGCGCAGGGTCGAGTGATTCAGGACGGTTGGTGGCAGCAAGAATAATAACGCCGGTGTTTCCTTCAAAGCCGTCCATTTCGGTGAGGAGTTGATTTAAGGTTTGCTCACGCTCATCGTGACCGCCACTCATACCGCCAGTGGCACGCCTGCCGCCAATGGCGTCGATCTCATCAATAAAGACAATGCAAGGAGCTTTTTCCTTTGCCTGTTTGAATAGGTCTCGAACCTTGGAAGCACCCATACCGACAAACATCTCAACAAATTCTGAACCACTCATAGAGAAGAACGGAACGTTTGCTTCACCGGCAACGGCTTTTGCAAGCATCGTTTTACCGGTGCCGGGAGGGCCTACAAGCAAAATGCCCTTGGGCATCTGTGCACCAATCTCGGTGTATTTTTGGGGGTTATGAAGATAGTCTACAACTTCCTGCAGGCTTTCTTCGGCTTCGTCCACGCCTTCCACATCATCAAACTTAATGCCGTTAGACGATTTCACATAGACCTTGGCGTTGGATTTTCCCATATTGAACATCATCGAACCAGCACCGCCGCCTGCTTTTTCCATCATCTTCTTGGACATAAACTGTCCGATAGCAACAAACACAACGATCGGCAATACCCATGTAAGCAGGAAACTTAACAAAAAACTGGGTTCCTCAATGACCTGACCGGAGAAGATTGCACCGGATGCATATAAGCGGTCCGTAAGATTGGCATCGGCAACCATTGCCGTGGAATACACCTGTTTTTCTTCCTTATCTGTAAAAGTGATTTGATTTTCCGTTTCGTTGATTTCCACACGACCGATGTTCTTTTCTTCGATCATGCTCATAAAAGTGCCGTAATCGACCTCTTTTATTTGTTGTCCTGCTATCCACGGTACAATGAAAGAATTAAACAAGATGATTACGAGCAATACAATGCCGTAGTAGAATAGCAGCGGTTTTCTTGGCTTTTTTACCTCATTCATATTAGCCATACTTCCTCCAAAATTAACTTAATTTATAACAAATCTGTTTGTGCGTTTTTTTGATCCTTATCGGTGATCTTTGCCTGAATTTGCTCCATACGATTATCCAATATTACCGCTGCTTCGGCACATTCCTTTAATTCTTCTGCTATACCGTTTGGAACCTGAACATCTTTTTTGTATCGAATTTTATGTTCAAGGCTTGCCCACCAGTCCATAGAAATCGTTCTAAACTGAACCTCTACCTTCATCCTTCTCTTTTCGTCATGAAGAAAGATAGGAATTTCAACAATAAGATGCAAGCTACGGTATCCGTTTGGTTTGGGGTTTGCGATATAATCCTTTTTTTCAATCAGTGTAATATCGTCTTGATTCAAAAATGCATTGGCAAGTGTATAGATATCCGAAGGAAACCCACAAATTACGCGAACTCCCGCTACATCGTGCAAATTTTGCTCTATGCTTTCTACCGTGATCGGCACATTCAAAGCTGTTAACTTATCGCCGATGCTTTCGACCGATTTAAGCCTTGTCTTAATTGTTTCAATTGGATTACGATCATATTCCAAAGATAATTCTTCATTTAACACTCTGAATTTGGTTTCAACCTCCATCATCGCGCACTTATAATATGCCATAAGTTCTTTATACGGTGCGGCATAAGACCGAATCCATTCTTTCATCTGTTCCTTGGGAAGCGGAAGTGCTGACAATAACATTCGGTTCCAATGTTCCTGATTTCCATGTATATCCATTAATTCCAATTTCCTTTTCAATATTACACACCGCTGGCTTTGATGATGCGGTCGATATTTCCGTTCATCACCTGAAAGCAGTGCTCCATAACCTCAAGTTCTTCCTCGGAAAGACCTTCAAGAATCGCACCTGCAAATTTTCTCTGAGCCTCTCTGCCTGTCTCAATAATCGGCTGTGCCTTTTCTGTACAGACGAGCAATTCCTTTCTTCTGTCACCGGGATATGCCTTTCGTTCGAGTAAGCCTTCAGAGACCATACGCTCCACGTGAGTAGACACAATGGCACGTTTCAAACCTCTCATCTCACAAATGTCTCTTGCGGTCGCATAGTCCGGATTGTTTGCAAAAAACATAAGCATACTGAGTGCTGTTTGCGGAATACCGGTTTCCTTACTCAACGGTGTTAGCATCATTTCATAAACCAGGCCAACTTTTTTGGCATGTCCGTTCATTTCCTGAATCGTAATCATATATTGCACCTCTTTGTTCTTTAATATTGGATTGTTCAATATTATACAATACAAAATAGGATAATTCAATGAAGTAATTGTGAATTTTGAGTGAAAAGGAAAGGCGCCGCATTTCTGCGACGCCTTTCCTTTTAGTAGTTATGTTCTAGTAAATCACCGTTCAGTAACAGATCGGCATACTCCGAGAGTTCTTCGGCGAGGATATTGCCGAGCCGCAGTTGGTTCAGAAACTGTACGAGCTGACACGCAATATGTCCGAGTCGGATTTGAATGTTCTAATAAGCACAGCGGAGCGCTTAAATGATAAATAACAGCAAGCAAAACGCCGGTGACCAAATTTTGGTCATCGGCGTTTTGATGTACAAAATCAAGCTGTTTTGACTCATTTAATTGTTCATAAGGATTTTTGATAATCACAGTGGTACTGACATCAGAGTGACCTAAAAGCTCCTGCACATCCTTCGGCGCTGCTCCGTTAGAGAGCAGATTGCTTGTGAATGTGTGACGCAGTTGGTGGAAATGAAACCCTTCGAGGCCTTCTACCTTTTTGCTTGCTCTCTTGCACATAATACCGAT
>CALCTE010000149.1 GCA_937893885.1 uncultured Clostridia bacterium
CAAATTTACGCTATTACGCAATCAACGGGCAGAAATATACCTGAACATATTATATCATATAAAGAACTTTTTGTAAGTGTTTTACAAGAAAAATAGGACATAAGGACTAGGAAGTAGATATAATACTAATTCTACAAAAGTAGTAATGCTTTACATTGGTTAACAAAATATAATTTAATTTAGATTGAATTAGCCATTTTTTCTATATCTTCTTTGAAAATTCTCATTGCCTTGTTTATGTGCATAGGATAGCAATACGCGATATATTCACAGGCATCGACGCTCGTTGCGGTGGGGTCTGCGAATATCTGCTCGGGGGAGGGCGTTTCAACTAAAACGTCGGAAAGCCCCCTTTCGTTTTCGGTTATGGATACCTTAAAAACGGCAGAGCCCAAAATGCCTATATTTCTTTCGTTTCGGAAATTCTTATAGGAAAGGTCGTTTTTATCGACGATATATCTTGTAATATACTCTCTGCGTTTTGCTTTATCCACGTCGCTTCTTTCGCGGGGAGAGAATTCAAAATCGGGAACGGACGAGTCTATTTGAGACTCTACGTGTATGTAGGCGTCGGTAGAGAGGGAGGGACTCCACGGAATATCGAGGCTTCCGAGAAGGCTTCCCATATATTTTTCGCTTTCGTGCTCACCGTCGTAATACGCCTTGCATTTTGCGTAGTTTTGGAATCTTTCGGTGTTTGACGCGAGCATACTGTCCATTAAAAAAGCAACGGTATCTTCACGCCCCTCCTTTGTTGAATAATCATACAGATTTGCTTTTGCAATGCTTTTTGATCTTTTGAAAATTGACATATTTCCTCCTTAAATGATCTTTTTAAATTTTGAAAGCTTCTCTGATAGCTTTTGTACTTTTGGTGGTGTCTGTTTCTTTGGAAGTGCTACACGCGAGTGAGCAAAATATCGTAATGCGTCGGTGATATGCGTTATCTCGTGCGGCTTCGTACTGCAGTCGTTTGGATTTTTTCCGTCATATATAAGGCGCGGAAGACAGCTTATGAGATTTTTGCAACGTCGGTGTATTATCATAGCACTTGTTACGTTACCGTTTTCGTCTTTTTCTTTTTTGAGCCATTCTTTTAAGGAAAGCCACCCTTCGCTTCTTGAACCTCTTATTTTCGTAAAGGGTATTCCGTTTTCCATAAAAAGCTCGCTTATGCTCTTGCCACTGTCCTTTTGCCTGCTCCAAAGGTCGCTCGGGGCGATAAAGGCGCTTATCTTCGTATCCTTGACTTTTTCCAAAATACGAGATGCCGCCTTGCTTACGATAAGGTCCTTTTCGCATATCTCGTCGTAAACGTAGGCTTTTCCCCCGGTGTCTACGGCGACAAATACCACAGCGAGCATATCGAGCCCGTAGTCTATCGCCGCATAGCGTACGACGTTTTCGGGAAGATCGAATTCAGCCGTGTGTACATCTTCGTCGAATTCCGAGAAAAACTGCCCCGAAAAAATATCCCACCTTCCGAAAAGCCAGGCGTCTCTCATTTCAGACGGCAGTGCTTCAAGCTGTTTTACATAATCGGGATTATGCTTTAAAAGCTGTTTGTTGTCGTATACGAGTGCTTGAATGAAGCTGTAGTCCTCCGCTCTTTCACTGCCCGTGTACTCTTTGTCGATAAACAGCCTTTTTACCCAACCGTGTCCGATACCGCCGGGATTGCAAGTGAGATACATACGCTTGGGAAGCCCCGTTGTGCCTCGAAGGCACGCGGTAAGCGCCCTGAATTGATATTCGGAAAGTTGTGTTGCTTCGTCTATTGCTATTACGTCAAATTCCGCACCCTGATAGCGCTGTACGTCATTTTCGGTTTCCAAGTATCCAAGGCGAATACGTGAGCCGTTTGAAAAGGTGAACACCTTATGCGTTTCGTTGTAGCTTGCGATACCATGTAGCTCCGCAAGAAGCGGCCTTATATGATTTTCACGAAGTTCGGGATAGCTTCTCCTTATAAGGAGCGCGGAAAGTCCTTTGTATTTAATGCACATAAGCGTAAGCTTGCGCCGAAGCGCCCAGCTTTTTCCTCCGCCTCTTGCTCCTCCGTAGGCGACGAATTTCGTTTTAGATGAGAAGAATTCTTCTTGCCTTTCGCTCGGACGTCCGCGAAGACTTAACTTGCCCATTTATCACACTCACCGTCAAGTGATATTTTAATATTTTTGCTTTCCTCTTCCGACGCCTTCTGCGGCTTGTCCGTCCAACCGAAATTATACTTTAAGGAATATAAAGCAGGATTGTTTGCAAGAGCACCTAAAAGTGCGTTTTCTTCGATAAAGCTTTCTATCTTTAAAAAGGTCTCCTTGCAAATTTTTGAAAGCTTCCTTTTTTTAGAAAGCTTTTCAAGCTCTGTTCTCGTTATCTTAAGATGTAGACAAAGGCCCGACACAGTATAAGGCTTCTTGAGCTTTTCTGCATTTCTTTCATCGCAGAGCGAAAAATATTCATCGCAGGCTTTTTGGAAAATCTCGGGTGAGTCCAAATAATCGTTTTTGTTCATTTAATATTCCTCCCTTGTATCTGCGCTTTTTGTGAAGAATTCCGGATGCTCGGCGGCATAATAATCCCAACAGGTTGAATGAATAATGTCGCCGTTTGCGATGACTTTAAGTGCATCGTCGCCTGTCAATACCTCCATTCCGCAGCTTTCGCACCAACCGAGTACTCTATGCTCCGTTTCTTCTTCGTAAAAATCTTCGTCAATAACAGTATCCTTGTATTTGACTTTACTCATTTTAATACCTCCTTTGTAAGCAAAAGAACATTTGTTCTAAAAATAGTTGTAAAAAAACAGCCAAAAAAGGCTTTTGCTTGATTCGAGTGTATTATACCACAAAGGTGCGCAAAAGTCAAACAAATGTTCGGGTCTGAAACAGCAAAGTACGATAAACAGTACATTTGGATAAACAAACGCGCATTGCGGAATAATATTAGTCAAAATATTTATTTTTATAAGGAGAACGCTTATGAATAACACGGAGATTCCGGAGGAGCTTTTAAGGGAAAGTGAAAGTGCACGTGCCGCACAGCTTGTTAAGATGCAGGCGGAGAGCATATTACAGACGGGCAGTTTCGTCACGAGGGGAGAGGGATACCGCTTTTTCGTTTTAAACATTATCGGTCAGATAGAAGGGCATTTTCTTTCCACGCCGCAGACGAAGACAACCAAATACGAGCACGTATTACCTATGCTTGCTTCCTTGGAGGAAAACGGGAGCATAGACGGACTTCTTGTGTTGGTAAACACAATAGGCGGCGACGTTGAGGCGGGACTTGCCATTGCCGAGATGATAGCGGGTACGAGCAAGCCCACCGTCGCACTTGTTTTGGGCGGCAGTCATTCCATAGGTGTTCCGCTTTCCGTAAGCTGTGACAAAACGCTTATCGTGCCCTCCGCGACGATGACGCTCCACCCCGTCAGAACGAGCGGACTTGTGGTCGGTGCACCACAGAGCTTTGCCTATTTTAACAAAATGCAGACGAGAATAGTTGATTTCGTGTGCGCACATTCGAAGATAGACGAGAAGACTCTGCGAAGCTATATTATGCGCACCGACGATATCGCTACGGATATGGGCACAGTAATCGACGGCAAAGAGGCGCTTGAAATAGGACTTGTTGACGGCGTAGGAAGCCTTAGGGACGCGTACGACGAGCTGAAAAAGCTTGTTGACATAAAAAGGTCGATGGTGTAAAATAGTTTAAAAGACGAAAGGGACGTGTAAAATGGAAGCTTGGCAGCAAAGGCATGAGGCGCTTCTTCCGGGAAGCTGTGAGATACTCGCAAAAAAGCATATCACCGTATTCGGCATAGGCGGCGTCGGCTCATTTTTATGCGAAGCCCTGGCAAGAGCGGGCGTGGGCGCGTTTACGCTTATTGACGCGGACGAGGTATCCGAAAGCAATATAAACAGACAGCTTATCGCGACGCACGCGACCGTAGGTGAAAAAAAGACGGAAGTTATGCGCGAGCGCATTTTGAGTATAAATCCGAAAGCAAGCGTTGAGTGTATAAACCGCTTTGTCAAGGCGGAAGAACTTGCAACACTTATGAACTTTCATACTGACTATATCGCTGACGCCGTAGATACGGTATCTTTAAAGCTTGAACTTGCAAGATACGCTTATGAGAAAAACATTCCGATAATTGCCTCAATGGGAACGGGTAATAAGATACACCCCGAGCTTTTCGAGCTTGCGGATATATACGAAACGTCCGTTTGCCCTCTTTGCAGGGCGATGCGCTCAAGGCTCAAGGCTATTGGCGTAAAAAAGCTTCGCGTGGTATACAGTAAGGAGGAACCGATAAAGGCGACTTTGGAGAAAACAGACGGAAGATACCCGCCCGCTTCGGTTTCGTTTACACCGCCCGTCGCAGGAATGATCATGGCAGGAGAAATAATAAGAGGATTGATATAAATATGGCACTTATAAAATGCGAAGGCGTCGAGCTTTCTTACGAAAATAACAAGGTGATACAAAACCTTTCTTTCGAAATAAGCCAAGGAGATTATCTTTGTATTGTAGGCGAAAACGGTTCGGGGAAAAGCACTCTTATAAAAGCGCTTTTGGGGCTAAAAGCCGTAACGGACGGCAGGATAGTATACGGTGACGGCTTAAAGAAAAACGAGATAGGCTACCTTCCGCAGCAGACGGGGGCGCAAAAGGATTTTCCGGCGTCCGTGTACGAGGTGGTGCTGTCGGGTTGTCTTAATAAAATGGGAATTCGTCCGTTTTACCGTAGAAAAGAAAAAAAGCTCGCGATGGAAAATATGGAACGCCTTGGCATTGAAGACCTCAAAAACAAGTGCTACAGAGAGCTTTCGGGCGGTCAACAGCAGAGAGTACTTCTTGCAAGGGCGCTGTGCGCAACGAAGAAGCTTATTCTTCTCGACGAACCTACGGCAAGCCTAGATCCTGTCGTATCGGTAGAGCTTCACCGTCTTATCAAAGAGATAAACAGAGAGGGCATAACTGTTATAATGGTGTCGCACGATATTCACAGCGCCCTTCACAACGCAAGTCACATACTACATCTTCACAAGGATTTCACTTTCTTCGGAGAAACGGAAAGATATGCGGAATGCGAGCATTGTAAGCGCTTTGTCGGCGAGTCCGAAAGCGGTTGCAGCTGCGGATTGTGAGGTCTTTATGGAAATACTTAAGCTTATGTTTTCGTACGATTTTATAAGGTACGCCCTTATCGTCGGAACGATGGTCGCGCTTTGCTCAAGCCTTCTCGGTACGAGCCTCGTGCTTCGCCGCTTTTCGATGATAGGCGACGGACTTTCGCACGTTGCTTTCGGAGCTATGGCTATATCCGCCGCTTTGGGAGCACAGCCTACGTACCTTGCCTTGCCTATCGTCATAATCGCCGCGTTCATTCTTTTGCAGGTAAGCGAAAGAGGTCTTTTGTCGGGGGATAGCGCCATTGCGATTATCTCCACATCCGCTCTTGCGCTCGGCGTATTTATCACGTCCGTCACAGGTTCGAATTTTGACATTACGAGCTATCTGTTCGGAAGCATTCTTGCGATAAGCAAAAACGACGTTTGGTTTTCAGTGGCGCTTTGCCTTGTGGTACTTGTACTTTTTATGTTTGCATACAACAAGATATTCGCCATAACCTTCGACGAGAGCTTTTCAAAGGCGACGGGAGTTCGCACCTCACTCTACAATATGCTTATAGCGGTGCTTACTGCGGTAACTGTCGTTTTAGGTATGCGTCTTATGGGAGCTATGCTCATTTCCAGCTTCATTATTTTCCCTGCTTTAAGCTCTATGCGTGTTTGCAAGCGTTTCAAAGGCGTAGTTGTGCTTTCGGCGGTGCTGTCGGTCATAAGCGTTATATCGGGAATAGTCATCTCCTGCGTATTTGACAATATTCCCACGGGTGCCGTGATAGTATTGATAAATCTTCTGTTTTTCGGCGTTATGTTTTTGTGCGGAAAGATAAAGAGTAAATAATCCAAGCTCCTAAAAAACTTGACAATCAAAGATACCTATGCTAAAATATGCACGCAAGGTGCCTTGTTAAACGGTCGCGCGTCATAGAGATATGCGTGAGGAAAGTCCGGGCTTCACAGGGCAGGATAACTGATAACATCAGCCGAGGGTAACCTTAGGGAAAGTGCAACAGAAATAGACCGCCGCGCTTTTGCGGTAAGGATGGAAAGGCGAGGTAAGAGCTCACCTGCACACTGGCGACTTTGTGCGATATGTAAACCCTATCCGAAGCAACACCGAATATGCAAGCTACGGTTTGCCCGACCGCTTGTCAAGGTGGCACCGAGCGCGTTGGCAACAACGCGCCAAGATAGATGACCGTTCACGACAGAACCCGGCTTACAGATAAGACACCTTGCGTTAAAATTGAAACAAAAAACGGCAGAAATTTTTCTGCCGTTTTTTTTATTCTTATTTAATTATATTACAAACTGCTTGTTAAGAATTTCAACAAGAGAGTTGAGATTCGTTTCGTTTGCAAATTTATTATTCATATCGGTGATCTCGTCCCACATATTCCAGATCTTAACAAAGTCAGCTTTGATGAGCTTCTTGACATTTGCACAGTATGCAGCTTCGCTCATAGCGCCCTTTGCATAGGAGTTGTAGTAGCCGAGTATCTTCGTTGTATAGCCCTTAACTACCGCCGCATCTTCACTGATGCCGGAAAGCATATCGCTTATTATCGTTGCTTTGTCTTTTGTTTCGTTTTCTTCAATATTGGTAACAACTCTCATTGCGAATCTGTCAATAGAAGAATCGGGCGTGCCCGTTGAGATATCCGTCCAATATTCTGCGAGTATTTCTTCGATACGCTTCATAGTATCTTCGATGTGCGTCGTAGCGCATACAAGACCGGTGGTGATCTCAATTACTCTGCCGTCCTCGTTTTGTATCATCTGACGTATGGGAGATACCGCATAGTACGTAGATACACCCGTAGCTTCGTCAGTCAAAAGCTTTGTCTGAAGGTCGCCGTTTTCCGAAGCACTAGCTGTCTTCATAAGCTCAAGAAGGTCTGCGGGCAATGTGTCTGCTTTGACAACGGAGTTAAACTCGGTTTCGATATCGTACTTGCTCTTCGTTGTGGAACCAACGTAAAATCCGTTTTCTTCCTCGATGTAGGGAGACACCATAAATACGCTTCCGTTGATGGCGTTGTTTATACAATAGGTCTCAAGGATTTTGGTATATTTAGCCGAAGCATCGTCGGGTACATAGCTTCCCGTGATAAAATCTTTGAATTTCCACTGTACCGTTGCGTCATCGGGATTGCTTACGTTATTTACGTCATTTGCAAGGGTCTTGACGTTGCCGTTTACTTTGTCAATAGTGTATTCTTGGATGTATTCGTTGCTGTATTCGAATTGCTGACCGTAGAGAGCCGAAACAACTGCAGTCTGGTTTCTTTCGATAGCAATCTCGAAAATATCGAGTTCTTCATCTTCCATAGGATATCCTATGAATCTGTTACCCATATAACGCTTGTTGATGGAGTAGGTGTCGTTTAACATTCTCACCTTGCCGTCAACGAGCTCGTAGTTTACACCTTCGATACCGTAAGCGAAGAGTGTCTGAAGCTCTTTATCGGTAGTGAGAAGTTCGAGGAAACTCAAAGCTCTGCTTTCATAGACTGTCTCGCTGTATACTCCGTAGTAGGAGAAATTGCAGTTTTCGTCAGTGATTCTGGGTGCGGAGTACGTAAGCACGGTGTAGCCCTGCGCTTCAAGTTCTTTCTTCGTGTACTCATCGCCCTTTACGAACTTGACTGCCCATTTTGCATCTTCTGCGATCTCGGCATCAACTGCGGGAAGGATTCCTGCATTTCTGTATGTCAAAATGCTGTTGAAGTGAGCTTGGACACCGTTATTTGAAAAGAGGTTGCTTATCGTTATGTCAACGTCTTCGTTGTTGTCGGGATTATATACGCCGATGGGATTTTTAATATCTGTGATGAAATCGGAACCCTGAACGAACTCGGGAACATTTACCATAGGTATAACGTCGGCTTCATTTGCTTTTACTGCTTCAAGGAAGCTGCGCAAGGAAACGAGGCTGTTGACCTTTGTAAAGTCTTCTTCCGCATACTTCTCATAAAGTTCCGTGTTAAATACGGCGTATTGAGACTCGCCTGCGAAGGCATTGTTTACTACCGCACAGAGAGCGCCTTTTACACGTCCCATATCGAGAATAGTGGGGTGGATGTACTTTCCGATCTTCTTGTAGTCAAGAGATATTTGCTCGGAAATGGTCTTGAGAAGCCCTTCTTCCTTAAAAGCTTTGAGCTCGGTGATATCTCTTACGAGAAGAACGTCGATAGCATACTCTGGAATTTCTATCTCGGGTATATACTCGATACCTGCAGCTTCCGCTTCTGCCTGCATCTGTTCTTCTTTTTTAGCCTTTTCTTCTGCAAGCCGTTTTTCTTCGGCTTGCTGTGCCGCTAATTCTTTTCTGTAAGCCTCGTAATCCTCTTCCTTGAGTTTAGCAAGACGTTTTGCTTCGGCACGGGCATTAGCTTTTTCTTTCTTTTTGGCTTCTTCTACCGTTTCGAGTCCGGCTAATGCTTCATCAATGGCTTCACGGTATTTGTCCTCGGTAAATAGCATGAGCTTGATTTTCGTCTTGAACTCTCTTAAGGTAATCTTGTTTATAGCTTCTTCGACTGCAGCTATCGCATCGTCGGTGGTTGTTGCTTCCTTTACGCCGTAAACCTTAATGCAAGCATATCCGGAAGTATCGACAAGTCCTTCGTTTACCGATGCGGGATCCGTTTCGGTACAACCCGTCAGTATGCAGGACATAAGCATAACTATTGCGAGTGCAGCCAAAAATAGACGTTTCTTCATAATATGTAATTTCCTCCGATTCTAAAGATAGTCTAACATTGTAAATATACATCAAATCTCGTACAATGTCAAGAAATTTCGTGGAGATTGGAAGAAAATTATCAACCTGCACAATAAATCAAGACATATTTCGGCAATTAGTCCAAGTAATCCCTCAAACGCTTGGAGCGACTGGGGTGGCGAAGCTTACGAAGAGCTTTCGCTTCGATCTGTCTTATACGCTCTCTGGTGATGTTGAACTCTTTGCCGACCTCCTCCAAAGTACGTGTTCTGCCGTCCTTGAGTCCGAAGCGAAGCGTTAAAACGTGTTCTTCTCTGGGCGTTAATGTGTGAAGAACTTCACAAAGCTGTTCGCGAAGAAGTGTGGAACTTGCAACCTCTGCGGGTGCGGGCGCACTTTCGTCGGGGATAAAGTCTCCAAGATGGCTGTCTTCCTCTTCGCCGATAGGCGTTTCCAAAGAAACGGGCTCTTGCGCTATCTTTATTATTTCAAGCACCTTGTCCACGGGCATATTCATAACCTTCGAGATCTCCTCGGGGCTTGCCTCGTGTCCGAGCTCCTGAAGGAGCTGTTTTGAAACTCGGAGCACCTTATTTATCGTCTCAACCATATGAACGGGTATTCTTATCGTTCTCGCTTGGTCTGCTATTGCACGGGTTATCGCCTGGCGGATCCACCAAGTTGCGTATGTGGAGAATTTATATCCCTTGCGGTAGTCAAACTTTTCCACCGCTTTCATAAGTCCCAAATTGCCCTCTTGGATAAGGTCGAGGAAATAAAGGCCTCTGCCGCCGTATTTCTTCGCAATGCTTACGACCAGACGGAGGTTTGCTTCCACGAGAAGATTTTTCGCTTTACCGTCGCCGTTTGCCATTTTTATAGCGTATTCAAGCTCTTTTTCCGTCGACAAAAGAGGTACGTTACCGATTTCTTTAAGGTACATTCTCACGGGGTCGTTTACCGCAATTCCGTCTTGGTCGAGCATCTTGTCGACGTCTTCAGAGGAATTTTCGTCGGAGGAAAGGTCTACGTCGGGGATCGTGCCGACAATATCCGAATCCGTATCCATATCGAGAATGGTGTCGAAGTCGCTTGATATCTCTATTCCCTCAGCCGCAAGCTGCTCATAGAGCTTTTCCACCGCCTCGGCGTCGGCTTCGATATTTTCGAGCGCCTCGGATATCTCCGAGTTCGTCACGGAGCCTTTCGTCTTTCCCTTGGCAATTATCTCATTAAAATTGATCTTTTTGTTATCCGCCATTTTATATTCCCTTTCATGCATTTTATGTATCATTTTTTTTGGCTATTGCCGCCAAAAATTCTTCATCGCTCATTTCTGAGACGTTTTTTGATTTTTGCTTTTCTTGCTTTATCGTGTCCGCAAAGCTCTTTATCTCGCCTGCGTCATTTACCGAAAGCTTTTTTCTTGAGTGCATAAGCTCGTATATCCTCGACATTACAGAAGTGTCGAAATATTCTGCAAGCAAGCTCACATCGGCTTGTCCTTCATCGGAAAATTCTGCAAGGCGCGAGTAAATGCTCTTATTAAGATCCGTCACGAAATCTTCGGGTTTTATAAGCGATAATGCTTTCGGTATCATCTCGGGGAAAGCACACAGAATTCCGATGAGGTTATCCTCGGCAGTCACAGCTTTTAGGTTAAGAGCTGCCTGGGGATTTACTCTGTCGCTTATTCTCGAAATATCCTTTATCCTGTCGCTTTCGTATCGCTTTCGTGTTGCTGCGCCGAGCCTTTTTACCGCGTGCTCAACCTCCGAAAGAACGCTTTTTTCCGACACGCCCGCCTTTTCTGCAACCCTTGCGGAGTATACCTCTCTTGCTATCTTTCCGTCTAAAGTAGCAATAAATCTCGCGCTTTCTCTCACGAGCCTTATCTTATCCTCGGGATCGTTGCTTTGATATTTTGAAAATATTTGTGAAAGCCTGTATTCCGAGTGAGAGCCTGATGCGTTGATTAGATCCGAAAACGCCCCCGCACCGTGCTTTTTTATAAAGTCGTCCGGGTCTTTTTCGCCTTTCATACCCGCATGATTTAATACGGCTACGTTTATCTCGTGCTGATTTAATATCTGCGCTGCTCTTGCTGTTGCAAGAGTTCCCGCTCTGTCCGAGTCGTAGCATATAACTATACGCTTCCCATACCGTGAAATAAGCTGCCCTTGCTCACCCGTGAGCGCCGTTCCGCAAGAAGCAACAGCTCCCGTAAATCCGGCTTGATGAAGCGAGATTACGTCCATATAGCCCTCGCACAGTAAAAGCAAGCTTTCGGGCTCGTTTTTCGCGTAGTTTAACGCGTAAAGGTTAAGTCCTTTTTTGAAGACCGCCGTATCCTTCGTGTTAAGATATTTAGGTTCGCCGTCTCCGAGTATGCGTCCGCCGAATGCGATGACTTTTCCGCTTATGTCGAAATACGGGAACATTATCCTGTTTCGGAAATAATCGAAAAGCCTTCCCGTTTTTTGACTTCGTCCGGCAAAAAAGCCTTCGAGTATCTCTTCTTCGGTAAATCCTGCTTCGCGCATAGCACTGCAGGTTACGTTCCAATCGTTTGGAGCAAATCCCAGCCCAAAATGCTTTATCGTAGCAAGCGAGAGTTTTCGTTTATTCAGTAGGTAGTCAAGCGCATTCTTGCCTTCAGGGGAAAACAGTTTTTCTCTGTAAAATTTTGCCGCGAACAAATTTAATTCCAAAAGCCGCTTTTTAACTCTTTGCCTTGCAAGCACGCGCGGGTCGTCCTCTTTAGGTATCGGAAGCGAACACTCTGCGGCAAGCCTTGTGACTGCGTCGGCGTATTCCGCGTTTTCGGTCTTCATAACAAAGGTTATTACGTCGCCGCCCTCCGAGCATCCGAAACAATAATAGCTTTGAGAAGAGGGGAATACCGTAAACGACGGTGTTTTCTCGCTGTGAAAGGGACAGCAGGCAACATAGTTACTTCCCGCCCGTTTTAAAGACAGCTTTTTCCCGATAACGTCTTCAATTCTGCATCGGTCCTTCAGTTCTCTTATGAAATCGGAAGTGAACTTCACCTGATATCCCCCTTTCAAATAATACTCTCAATAAGTAAATACAACATTTTTCGATGAATGACTTTTATTTTCCGTAATTTTTTTTAAAAAATGCATAGTCAGTGCAATTTGGAAAAAAATAATATCAGCCGTCTTAAAAGGCGGCTGATAGGAGTGTTGTTATGTTTTACGTTATAGTTGCTTTCGCTTTCTTTTATTTCGGATTATTTTTGGGCTGTGCCTTTAGAATAAGCAGCAGGGACAGAGATTAAGGATGGTTTTCTTTATAGTAATAGCCGTTTTTATAGTATTTTTTGCTTCTTTCCATAACGGCGTCGTTCAATATGGTACCTACAATCTTTGCCTCTATATTCTCTATGCTTGCTATTGCTTTCGCAAAATCGTCTTTTTCCGTGTGACCCTGTCTTGCAACCAAAACAATGCCGTTTATTTTATTCGCTATAGCAAGGCAGTCTGCGACGAAGTTGATGGGAGGAGTATCAATGAATACGTAGTCGTACTGCGACGATACCTTTTCCAAAAATTCATTCATTGCGGGAGTTGAAAGAAGTTCTGACGGGTTAGGAGGCAGGGGACCTGCAGGAATGAGGTCAAGGTTGGGAGCCGCGTTTGTTATGACCGCTTCTTCGAAAGTGCACTGACCGGAAATTAGTTTTGAAAGACCTTCCGTATGAGCTTTCTTAAACAGCTTTTGTTGCTTGGGTCTTCTCATATCGGCATCTATGACGAGAATGCGGAAGCCGTTTTGTGCAAAGGCAATGGAGAGATTTGCACACGTTACGGATTTGCCTGCGTTCACCTCCGCACCGGAGAAGGCAATGACGTTACCGTTTTTACCGCTATGGAAGGTATACATAAGATTCGTTCTGATGATTTTGTATGATTCTACGATAAAGAAATTGTTTTGAGCCGCGCCTTTTGCATCTGTCTCGCTGTTTTTATTTTTACCTTTTTTTGTGTCGAACGTCGGAACGGATCCGAGGAAAGAAGTGGTTATATCGCGTTCGCTTGATATTTTATTATTGAGAAGCTTAAGCGACACCAAAACGGCAACGGAAAGGAATGCGCCGAGGAATGCGCCTAACACCGTGTTTTTCATAATGTCGGGGGATGAATAGGTCTTGGGAACAGTGGGGGCGTCGAGCGGCTTTAACATTCCGAAGAATTTTTCGTCAATGACTTTAGGCGCAACTTCAGTGAGGGCTACACACACATCGTATGAAAGTTCGGGATCGGGAGTCGTGCTGCTGAATATCATGACGGACGATTTTTGAGAGGTTCTTATGGAAATCGAACCTTTGATCATATTCTTGTTTATGTTTTTCCACTCGGAGAGGCGATCCATAATAAGCTCAGCGGCATAATCGCTTTCCAAAATTTCCGAATAAGACTCGGCAAGAGCCTTTGCTGCATCTGTTTGAGTGGTCGTGACTTGATTCGGTATCTGGTCGACCTCTTTATCCAAGGTCGTGAAGCTTGCTATCATTGTCGTACTGGCAGTATACATCTTGGTTATGCCGAATGATGAAAACAGCAACGCCGCCACCAAAAACACAAGGGTAACGGAAATTATCCATTTAAGATTTTTTAAAAGATATTTGAACATCTCGTTTAGTGAAATCTCTTTATTCACGGTTTACCTCCTCAAAAAAACTACCATATATAGTAAATATACCACCAATGAGAGAGGTTGTCAACTATTTTATTTAATTTGTCAATTTATTTAATCCGATAAGTTTTCAAGAATCAATTTTCCGTATTCCGTAGCTACGAGCCTTGCTGAATATTTCGCTTGTTGCAAGGTGTTTCCGCAAGAGCCCATCTCCCAAAGAAGCATGCCCGTTGATAGCTGTTGGTTAAATCTTCCGCTTCGGATATTTAAAGGTCTTGTTAAATCGGGATATTCTTTAACGAGTCTTTCCTGAAGTTTTACCGCAAGGGTAAGATTTTTCTCCCAATTATCGTGTTTAAGACCGTTTCCGTTTGAGCCGATAACGAACATGACCTGCGCCGCCCTTCTTCCGTCTATCTCGGCGACGGGCTGTACCTTGATGCCGTTTGTATGTATTACGGAATCTCTGTGTAGGTCTATCACGTATTTTATCGACGGATAGGTTTCGAGATATTTTTTTGCACTTTCATAGCTGTGGCTGTAGGATTCGTTGAAAACGTAGACGTCGTGATAGTCGGTGACGTGCAAAACGCCGATGCCCATTCCCTCCAAAACGTCCTTTACAACTTTACCCACGGCGATCACGTTTTCGTCGTCGTTTCTCGAGCGCGTTTCCGCAACGGCTTTTTTCGGGTTATAGTAGTACGTATCTTCATCAATGTACGCTTCTGTTGTGTGAGTATGCAGTATCAAAACGAGGGGCTCGTTTTTTGATAGCTTTGCCTTTACGGGATATTCTTTATCTGCAAGCGACTCTATATACTGCGCGGAAAGTGATTTTCCGCTACTGTTTTTAAATAGAATTTTTTTAACTTCTCCCTGTTGTGATATATTTTCGGCGGATATACCGAAGCACCCTTCCGGTATTTCTGATTTTTCGTCGGTGTCGGGGTAATTTTGCAATATCTCGTCAAGGCGTTTTCCGTAATCTATGTAGGTCGGAGGCTCTACCGTTTCTTCGTTTGTATATTCTTCTCTTTTAGCTCCTAAAAGTGCGCCGATGCTTTCTGCGGGCTTTCTCGTAAGAGACGAGACAAAAAAATCGGCGGCGCTTTTTTGGGGCGTATCAAAGGTGACGAAGGCGTAGCTTGTGAGGGCAAAGCTTGCACAAAGGAGAAACTGAAGCATAATATATAAGGTTGCTTTTTTGTCTTTTTGCACTTTGAATATTTTTCTTTCCATAACGAGATACCTCCCTTTACGGAGATTATATGCTCTCTCGTACAAGCTTATGACTTTTAGCTTGTCAGCCTTGCTATTTCGCTGTAATCAAGATCTTTTATGAATGTCTTGTCTATTGCAAAGCCGATAAGTTTTGCAAGGTCTGCAATAATTATCGCGCTGTCCTTGGGCGCAACGAGAAGCCTTCCGTTTTTGCCGAGCTTTTCTCTGACGTTGCCGTCACACGTCAAAGAAAGCATCTTCAAGGCGTCGCATACGAGCGCGGATATCTCTACCATTGTGGGTACGCCTATGGAGAAAACGGGAACTCCGAGCGTCTGCTCGTTTAAGGCGGAGCGGAAATTTCCGATACCCGAACCGGGACATATACCTGCGTCGGAAAGTTGTAGCGTGCTTGCAAGACGCGAGAGCTCCCTTGATGAGAGCGCATCGACGGCTATGACCGCTTCCGGTTTTGTTTTGGCCACAACACTTTTTATAATGTCGGCACTTTCAATACCCGTTTGAGCCATAACGCCGAGCGAAAGTGCGGTAAGCTCGACGCTTCCGAAACTTTCGAAAATCTCGCGGTCAAGCTTCTTTAGATGTCCAGTCACGATAAGACTTTTTGCGGTGAGAGGGCCTAATGCGTCTGCACTTATATCGGCGTTTCCGAGACACGCTACGAGCACCTTTTTGGGAAAGCTCTTCGTTTTCCCCGCAATAAGCACCGAAAGCTCTCTTACGAGTATTTCGCAAAGAAAGGCGAATTTTTCCGTATCGGCGGCACCGAATCGGGCAAACTCCACCGTTACGTAGTTTCCTGCCGCACAGCCTATGGTTTCTTCGCTATCTTTTCCTATTTTTATCTTCGTTATCTTACATTCTCCCTCGACGCTTTCCGCAAAATCAACGTCCTCAAGTTTCCTTTTTTCTTTTTCAATAACGCCGTCGCGAAGCTCTAACGCAAGGTCTGTACGAATATCCATATAATTCTCCCATCAAAAATGTGATAACGTAGTATTCCACGTAAGTATAATTTTTATGAAAACACTTGCAAATTCGGGGAAATGATGGTAATATAAATAGTGTTGATGAAATGTAAGAAAATTCAAAGAAAAAATAAATCGGCGCAAAATTTATTGACAAAAGCGGATAAATCTGCTAAAATACTTCCGAACCTTGAGGGAGTAGTTCCTGCACTTAAAAAGTGCATTTCAGGTCAACATCATGACTTTTTAAAGTCTGGTCTGAATTTTGAGAACGAGACTCATGGGCAGGAAAACTGCCTGTGAGTCTTTTTTTAATTTTAATCTTATAAAAAGGAGAACGGAATTGAAACACTATTTGGAAGAAAAGCAAACGGTTCTTGAAGAAGTTAAGAGCTCTGATACGGGCCTTTCGTCCGCCGAAGCGGAAAAAAGACTTGCCGCAAACGGAAAGAACAAGCTTGCAGAGGGCAAAAAGGAATCGCTTATAGTTCGCTTCTTTAAGCAGCTTGCGGAGCCTATGACGATTATTCTTCTCGTTGCCGCCGCAATAAGCGGAGCTGTCGCTGTCATCGAAAACGAGAGCTTTGCAGACGTTATCATAATCCTTGCGGTAGTCCTTATCAACGCGATTTTGGGCGTATTCCAGGAAAGCAAGGCTGAGAAGGCTATTGAGGCTTTGCAGGAAATAGCCGCCGCAACGAGTAAGGTTATAAGAGACGGCCATCAAATAAACGTCAAGAGCGAAGACCTCGTTATAGGTGACGTTATTATTTTGGAAGCGGGAGATGCCGTTCCCGCAGATGCACGTATCATAGAATGTGCAAGTATGAAGATAGAGGAAGCGGCTTTGACGGGTGAATCCGTACCCGTTGATAAAAAGGAAGAAGCGCTTTCTGCGGGTGCTAACGGCGACGTAGCGCTCGGCGACCGCAAGAATATGGTATTTATGGGAAGCACCGTCGTTTACGGCAGAGGTAAAGCTGTCGTAACGGGAACGGGAATGGATACGGAGATGGGTAAGATCGCCGATGCTCTTTCCAAGGCAGAGGAAGGAAAAACACCCCTTCAGATCAAGCTTGCGGGCCTTTCCAAGATCCTGACCTATCTCGTCATTGGTATCTGCGTGCTGGTGTTTGCTTGGTAATCTTCGCAGTTCAGCTTATCCCCGCGCTCGGCGACGGTACGGGCGAGCTTTTTGACAAGATACTCGATTCGTTTATGATAGCTATCGCACTTGCTGTTGCGGCTATTCCCGAGGGACTTGCGACGGTTGTTACCATCGTTCTTTCCATCGGCGTTACGAATATGTCCAAAAGAAGCGCCATTATCCGTAAGCTTACCGCAGTTGAAACGCTCGGCTGCACGCAGATAATCTGCTCGGATAAGACGGGTACGCTCACACAGAATAA
>CALCTE010000150.1 GCA_937893885.1 uncultured Clostridia bacterium
ATACCATACTTTTCCCCCGATTAAAAGGGGGTTTTTGATTTTTTTGAAAGTTTTCGAAGGCAAACCCGTCGGGACGGTGCCAAACGATTTCTTTGTTTCCTTAATAACCAGTTTGCCGTTTTTATCTTCCACCTTGAGGTTTTTCAGGTTACTCTCGACGGAGAAGGAATCGGTCTTTTTGATGCTAAAATCTGCTGCGGCAATTTCAACATCAAGCTGAGTAATATCATCTGATACCGCATATGTTTTAGCGTCTTCTAAAACAGCATTGTCTTCAAAAAAACCACCGAACAAACCGACTGCACCGAGTACGCCGCCAATAATACTCACCGCAAGAAAAATAGCAAAGGCGATTGCCAAATAACGTATTACCTTCTGAAGTGTTGTCATTTGATCTCTACACCTCCAAACATGCAGGTGCCGCTAACGTAGATGGTCGGTGCGTTTTGATGAACAGAAGTCTTATTTGACATACCGCCAAAGATACTGTTAGAGCTCACCTTGACGTTGACGTTATCAGGCACAAAGATATCAATTCCTCCGAAAATGGCAGAAACACGAATTGCGCAGTCCTTTTCAATAATAGCATTTCTCAGATCGCACTCCACACCACCGAAGGTAGCGCTGAGCTCGGCGCCTTCAAACACCTCATTATCATACTTAAGGTCGCACCCCGAAAAAACCGCATGTCCGGCTTTCGGCTCCTTACCGTCCTGTTTCAATTTTTTCAGAATATCATTTGCTTTATTTCCGAACAATCCGGTAAGTACCATTTTCAGACCTACAAGAACGATAATTGCAGGGACAAGAAGTTTCCATAGAATAGAAAAGCTTAAAATGTCCTGGCAGCATAACAACAGGAAAACGCCAATGGAGATTCCGATAATATTCCCCATTTTCTCCCGTTCGGTAAATAAGCCAACTGTGCAAGGCACAATGATAAATAAAGTCCACCAACCGTCGAAAAAGATGTCGATATCGGTTATGTTCATTGCGTTTAGTGCGAACACCACACCTGCAGCAATAAGTACAAGTCCCCATAATACACTACTTACTTTTTTCATTTCACTTTCTCCTTTATTTATGCATTAGTTACGAGTTCATCAAGCATAGCTCTTACTGTCCTTTGGTCTTTCTCTGCTGCATCAAGCATCGCAGCAAGTTTGTTTAGAACAGCTTGAATCTGATTAATAACGTTCTTAACCTCGGACTTTGATTCTTCAATTTTGTCAAGAACAGCCCAGTCTGCAAATAATCCATCAAAGAAATAATCCGCGAATCGCAGGAAGCCGTCTATATTAACCTGCATTTCTGCACGGATAGTAACATCTGCAAGTTCCGTCTTAAATCGTCTGAGTTGTACTTGCAAATGCTCAATCTCTTCTTGTGCATCATCAAGAGAACTATGCTTCGCAAGGTCTGAAATCAGACCTCCGCCGAGCAAATCCCATGTCCCCCATCCTTCAGCGTCATCGAGCTCTGAAAGCACCTGCTCAGCAATGTTCTTTGCCTTATTACCAGCAGAAATAGCTTCATTGATTTCCTTTTTCTGATTCTCAAATCCTGAAATTTGCTCCTCATATTGCAAAATCTTTTCCGATACAGGCGTTGCGGTTGCCTTCAGTAGTTTAACTTTTTCCTTGAGGGCATAGGCATATTGCATCTCTATATCCTTAAGCGCAGTAAGCTCTTCCTCGTATCGGCTGATCCTACGCTGAACAAGATCCATTTCTTGCATAGCCACATCATATTTAGCTTTGGAAGTAACAGCCTCTCGACGCTCTTCGTTCAGTTTTTCTTCCTTCTTACCAACAATCCCATAAAAAAGCGAAGCAAGTCCACGTCTTTCAAGCCGAGTAACGTCATATTCGTCCTCTTCCATGATCTTCTTTAATGAAGCAACCTTTGTCTCAAGTTCTATTCTTTGTGTATGTAATTCTTTAAGCAACGCTTGCAGATGCTTCTTTCGTGATAACTTCTGTTGCAGCGATTGTAAATCATCATCATAAAATTTCATTTTCTACCCCATCCTACTTTTTGCTTTATGGCGTTTTTACAGTTATCTTTTTTAATCGTTGGCTGACCATCAATGCTAACGCAAGCTTCACAATATCCGGCACAACAAAAGGAATTACGCACCATAACAAAGCTGTCCATAATCCTATAGGTCCACTGTTTCGCGCATAAACTCCCATAAACCAAGCTGTGCCCGTTATGTAACAGACGATAAGACCTATCAACATAGAAACAGCCTGTGCCCAAAGTTTTTTGCCTATCAGCTTCTCCATAAGCCACATTATAAGACCGGAAAACAACCAGCCGATCATATAGCCACCCGTTAAACCGAAGAGTGCTCCAACTCCTGAATTAAAGTTTGCAAAGACCGGTAAACCGATCAACCCAAGTAAAAAATATATGCAAACAGATACTGTTCCTTTTTTTGCACCAAGAAAATTCAAGGTTAGGTATACCGCAAAGGTCTGCATGGTAAACGGCACAACGGATGGAATGGATATCCATGAACACAATGCTATCAGAACTGCAAATAACGATATAAAGACAATATCCGTTGTTTTAATTTTGTTTGATGCCCTCTGTTTCATTTATTCATGCTTCCGATCTCAATCAGGTTACCCTCCGGGTCTGCAACGTAGAAGTTGCGGATCCCAAAATCGTAAGTAATTGGCTCTCCGGAAAGAATATTCAATCCTAATTTCAATAGCCGCTCATACTCTGCATCTACGTCAGCATATGAAGGAAGCCACAAAGCCAGTTCAAAGGATTGATTGATTCCTTTCGGTGGAACATATTTCTCATTAAAAGCCTTAACAAACTGCTTTCTGCTATACAGCCAAAATGCTACCGGACCACTTGCAGTTTTGAACTCCGCAAAATCTCCGCCGGTCCATTCGGTTTCAAGTCCCAATATATCCCTGTAAAACCGAACCATTTTATCCATATTGGCAGCCAATATGCAGGAACCAACCCTTACCTTACTACTATCCATCAAAAATCTCCTCCTGTGCAGAGAAGCCCGCACCTTGAGTCAATATGTAAACTCATATATCTTACTTCCTTTTCTTAAATCATAATCAAGTGTACAATCACAAGCATCGCCAAAGGAATGAGAGCACCTCCAAGCAACTGCTTAGGGGTATGTCTTTTCGTTTTAATGCTTGAAATATATACTGGAATAGCAAATAGTGCACAAATTGCCGCCGGCACGTAAAGGCCGAGGTAAACCATCATAATCATCGGTCCGATCACACCGCAGGCGTGACCGCTTGCCTTCAGCTTGAAGCACTTATTCAGTACAAGCATCGAGATTCCACAAAAGAGATACTCAAGAAAGATAATCTTCAGTACCGTAGGCGCAGATGCTGCGAACGCAACTATTGTGCCTAATAAATATCCAACAAACGAGAAAAGCATTGCTAAACCGCGTTGACCGTCTCTACCTTTGTCCTTGAAATGTGGCATATACTTTTGAAGCGGATATGCCAATGTAGGTAACCCTGCAAGAAAGAAAATTCCTGCAAAAAGCAGCCAGACGGAGCCTATTCCGTTTGGAATCATAAAAAACACCGCACAGAGAAGTGCAATCGCAAAAACCGGCGGAATGGTTAATTTACGTACAATTAATGATATTTTGTTCATGGAGTGAGCCTTCCTTTCTTAACACTCCATAACAGTGTACATCAAAATATTAAAGAATTTATCAAGTAATAAAATTACCCATTTTTCCCATTAGATGTACCCATCGATTTTTCAATCCGTTCTTTCAAGACATTAACCTCGTGTCCGTGGATTGGATCCTCAAACTGGAATTTTCTCGTTTTACCACAAATGTCTGTAAACTCGAAGAAAAAATAATACATACGCTCGCCTGCCTGATAGTAATGCACACGTCTATGAACAACCTTTTTTATCCTTCTGCAATTTGTGATTTCAGCATATTCGTAGTATTGTCCGTTAAACGGATTGGTACGACAATAAAAACCCTTGGCGTCAATCTTCACCTTGAAGAACATATTGCTGTTTATCAGATAGATCAGAATAAACAGTGCCATTACAACGCCGGGAACCGCTAAATACATTTGCCCGGTTGCCTTTATAATAACCGCATCAATAATCGCTACCACAATAAGCAGTACAATAGCGATGACAATTCTAGTCTTTCCAAACACTTTACCGTCAATGAGGTATTCTGCCTTTTCATTTCTACGTTCTGCGGTTTCTTCATTTGCGGTTGCTTCAATCCTCTTAATAAGATAATTCACGCCCTTTTCGTCAGCATAGAAGAACTGAAAACGTATCACAGGGATACCGGGAATCTCAATGTTACAGTAATCTTCTTGCGCTCTGTTTTGGGCTTCTCCGGAATTAACCCACGCTTTTTCAACTTCAGCATAGTTGTAGAACTTACCATTGCTTGGACCGGTTTGATAATAAAATCTATCCTTACCAATCAAAACCTTAAAAAAGGCAAGTCTATAGATTGTTGCGATAACGAGAGCCAGCAGGATTGCAGAAAATAGCCCTGTATGATCTTTTAACTCTTTGTATTCAATAAGTGGGACAGCAGCAGGAAAACCTTGGTCATAGG
>CALCTE010000151.1 GCA_937893885.1 uncultured Clostridia bacterium
AGAGGCAGTCAAGCCCAATGTTCAGCAAAGCAGAGATGATCATAGCGGTCAGAGGCGTTTTCCCGTCTCCCAAAGCGTTTATTTAGATAGCCGTATATCCGCCGTCGATGGGGAGGATAACGCCCGTAACGTAGGAAGCCTCGTTACTTGCAAGGAAGATAGCACCGGCATTAAGCTCGCCACTGTAGCCGTATCTTCCCAAGGGAACGGTCGCTTTCATATACTGCGTGAACTGTTCCGTCTTGAGTACATCAGCAGTAAGTTCCGTTTCGAAGTAGCCGGGGCAGATGCAGTTGCAGGTAATGTTATACTTTGCAAGCTCAGCCGCAACGGCTCTTGTAAAGTTAACAACTCCGCCCTTGGAAGCGTGATATGCAACCGTGTCGATGGCGGGGTTGCCGACAAGACCGTACATAGAAGCGATGTTGATAATTCTTCCGTAGTTATTCTTCTTCATTATATTACCGAAGGCTCTCGTTACGTAGAATACGCTCGTCATATCCGTAGAAATGGTGAAATCCCATTCTTCATCCGTCATTTCAAGAACGCCTGCGTTCTTTGCAGAACCCGCGCAGTTAACGAGAATATCTATTTTACCGAATTCCTTTTCTGCTGCTGCCGCGCATTCGTCAACATTTTTGGGATCTGTAACGTCGCACTTTAAGGGCAAGCACTTAACGCCCATAGCGCGAAGTTCTTCTGCGAAAGCTTCAAGTCTTTCAATTCTTCTTGCCGTAATAACGAGGTCGGCACCCTGTGCGGCAAAGCCTTTTGCCATCTGCATACCAAGACCCGATGATGCGCCCGTGATTACCGCAACTCTTCCTTTAAGATCAAACATATATAATACCTCCGAAAAAATTTGGTGCTTCGATTATAACATACCGAAGCACCAAATGCAAGATTTCAAGGGAAATATTTTATTATTTTATCGCGCTAAATCTATTTCAATACCCACTGGACAATGGTCGCTGCCCATAACGTCTTTATAGATGTAAGCGTCTTTTATCTTATCCTTTATCCTGTCGGATACCAAAAAGTAGTCTATCCTCCAACCGATATCCTTCGCCCTTGCGCCCGCTCTGTACGACCACCACGAATATCTTTTATCGTTTGGGTAAATAAGTCTGAAGCTGTCGGTAAATCCCGCCGAAACAAGCTCGGTCATCTTGCCGCGCTCTTCGTAGGAAAAGCCTGCGTTACCGATGTTTTCCTTGGGGCGCGCGAGGTCTATCTCCTCATGTGCGACGTTGAGATCTCCGCAATATATAACGGGCTTTTTCTTATCGAGCTTCACGAGATACGCACGCAGATCATCTTCGAACTGCATTCTGTAACCGAGTCTTGCAAGTTCGGGCTGTGCGTTTGGGACGTAGCAGTTGACACTGTAGAATTTATCAAATTCGAGCGTTATGACTCTGCCTTCGTCCGTGTGCTTTCCGTCTATTCCGTAGATTACGGAAATGGGAGTGACTTTCGTAAACGAAAGCGTGCCCGAATAGCCCTTCTTTTCTGCAGAAAACCAATACTGCTCATAGCCTTCGCTATCAACTTCGGCTTGTCCTTGTTGCATCTTCGTTTCCTGAACGCAGAATATATCCGCATCTTCGGCGCGGAAAAAGTCGAAAAAGCCTTTTCCCATACAAGCGCGAAGTCCGTTTACGTTCCAAGATATGAGCTTCACTTTGAAAGTACCTCGTCGGCGGCTCTTACTGCCGATACTGCGTCCTTCGCGTATATGTCAGCGCCTATTTTCTGTGCGTATTCCGACGTAATTACCGCAC
>CALCTE010000152.1 GCA_937893885.1 uncultured Clostridia bacterium
AAAGGAACTCGACGGTACGCCGGATTTTGAGGAAGATATCCCCGAAACCAACGGAATGGAGATGAAATAGTATGTCAATTTATGATGATTGGAACCGCATGGCAAAGGAGAACCGAGCGAAGTATCCGCCCGGCACTCGCATCCTGCTCCTCGGCATGGACGATCCCCATCATCCCGTACCGCCCGGTACGAGAGGAACGGTGGATCACGTCGATGACGGCGGTAATATCCACATGAAATGGGATAACGGAAGAACCCTCAGTCTTTGCAGCGATGCGGACTCCTTCCGCACACTGACCGCCGCCGAGCTTGCGGAGGAACAGGCACAGCAAGAGAATCCCACCGAGGATGAAGGCCAGGACGAGGGCGAAGCTCCCGTTATGAGTATGTAGGAGGACTGCCTATTGGAATACGAAATCTATATCCCACAGCCCCAAGCGGATGCCCTTCTTGCAGAAGCGGCTGACCGCAGTATCTCGGTAGAGGAACTTCTCACCGAGATCATTCAAAACTATATGGAAAGGAACGATGACATTGGCTGACGAAAAGAAAGGCATTACCGTTAAGATCGATGCTGACCTTCACGCAGAGGTCAGAGAGTATATCGAACAGCACGGAATGACGATGGCAGAGTTTATCACCCTTGCCGTCGACAACGAATTACACCCCAAGTACCAAAACAAGGAGGAAAAGAACATGGGTAATATGCGCACGATGGCGTTTCAGGTGCCGGAGGAACTGTTTCAGAGGATCAAGGGCTACCTGCAGCGCAACAACATGAGTCAGAAGCAGTTCGTCCTCGGACTGATCGAAGCCGAGCTGGACCGTGAACAGGCACAGCGAAACGGTGTGACCGAGGATCAGCAGACCGGAGGTGTCGATACCGAGGAAGGCATAAGCGACGATCCCGAAGCCGTAGACGGCACAGGCGGTGACGGCACCGACGAGGATGAAACGGAGGACGAATCCGAAGGCTTCGGCATGAGTATGGGCGGTATGTAAGCTACCGCAGAATCGAGGTGAAATAACAATTAAATAGGAACGGTCGGATGCCCTATGGCGATCCGATTTTTTGATATGTTCGCAGGTATCGGTGGTTTTCGCAGCGGACTCGAAGCGGTGGGCGGCTTTGAATGCATCGGTCATTGCGAGATCGATAAAAAGGCAAACCAAGCCTACAACGCAATCTACCAACCGAAAGGAGAAATCTACTTTGAGGACGCTACAAAAATTGATACAAACGACCTGCCGGACATTGACCTCATCTGTGCGGGCTTTCCATGCCAAAGCTTCAGCGTGGCTGGCAAAAGGCTCGGATTCAGGGACGATACAAGAGGAACTCTCTTCTTCGAAGTTGCCCGAATCGCTGAAGCGAAACGGCCTCCACTTCTTCTCTTGGAAAACGTTCCCGGACTGCTATCGCATGACGGAGGCAGGACGCTGTTTACCATCTTCTCCACGCTTGTTGAAATGGGGTATCATCTCGAATGGTGTGTGCATAACAGCGCGTTTTTCGGAGTCCCCCAGCAGCGGCGCCGCCTGTATATTGTCGGATATCTTGAACCAAGATGTGCCGGAAAAATATTTCCTCTCGCCTGCGGCGATGCGCAAGCTCTCAAGCAACTTATCCCCGGACCGCAAGGACAGCGCGTCTACGAAACAGACGGAATAGCCTGCACCCAATGCGCGGGAGCAGGCGGTTGGGGAGGCAAGACAGGACTGTATTTTATAGACATGAATGTCAATCCCGTCATCACCGATCACGCAAGGTGCATCACCGCCCGTCAGGATTCGGGCATCAGCAACCACCGAGGCGAACACTCGGCTGTGCTGATCGAGGAAGAAGCTCCGAGAGCCATCCTCACACCCGACCGAGAAACCGTCCGTCAGCAAGGACGGCGCGTCAAAGAACCCGATGAGCCGATGTTCACCATCACCGCACAAGACCGCCACGGCGTATGGCACAGAGGTCGCATCCGAAAGCTCATGCCCGTGGAATGTTGGCGGCTCCAAGGCTTTACGGATGAGCAGTTCCGCCGTGCCGAGGCGACAGGACTCAAGGACGGACACCTATATAAGATGGCGGGCAATGCGGTCAGCGTTCCCGTGATCACAGCCATCGGAAAGCGTATTTTGAGCCTTTCCGATGAGTACGGAATCATCAGGAAGGAGTGATAATCGAAATGCCAAAGCAAATTAAGCTCGAAATAGCAAACGAGCATCCCGAAACAGGACAATGGGTGTATGCCGAGCTTGAACTCCCTGCGGAGGAACACGAAATACGTGATGCTTTCCAACGAGCGAGGATCACCGATGCAGATCCCTATCACGAATATTCGATCTATGAATGCGAAGCCATCCCCATGCTTCCATTCAGACGGTTGG
>CALCTE010000153.1 GCA_937893885.1 uncultured Clostridia bacterium
CCGAGCTTCTCTATCGCGGTTTCACGCATTTTGTATTTGAGTATCTTTCCTGCGGCGTTCATTGGGAATTCGGAAACGAACATAAAATATCTCGGCACCTTATGCCTTGCGATAAAGGCGTTACCGAATTCCTTCATTTCGGTTTCGTCGGCGCTTTCGCCCTTGTGGAGAATAACCCACGCGCAGCACTCCTCGCCGTATCTTTCGTCGGGAACGCCGACTACTTGAACGTCGCGAACCTTGGGATTCGTGAGATAAAATTCTTCTATCTCTCTGGGGTACAGATTTTCTCCGCCGCGAATTATCATATCCTTAAGGCGACCCGTTATCTTGTAATAGCCGTCTTCGGTCTTGCAGGCAATATCGCCCGTGTGAAGCCAACCGTCTTCATCAACGGTCTTCGCCGTTTCCTCGGGCATCTTGTAATAGCCTTTCATAATATTGAAGCCGGGAGCGACAAATTCGCCGTTTTCGCCTGCAGGAAGCTCGTCGCCCGTTTCGGGATCGATTATCTTACATTCAACTCCGGGGAATGCGCTTCCCACGGTCTCAACACGGTGGTCGATATCCTCGTTTACCTCACCCATCGTACATCCGGGAGAAGCCTCTGTCTGACCGTACACGGAAATTATCTCACGCATATTCATCTCATCAGCCGCGCGACGCATTAAATCAGCAGGACAGTTTGCGCCCGCCATAATACCCGTTCGCATATACGAAAAGTCGGTTTTTGCAAAATCGGCGTGGTTGAACATCGCAATAAACATCGTGGGAACGCCGTTAAAGCAAGTAATACGCTCGTCGTTTACGCACGCAAGCGATGATTTCGGCGAAAAATACGGGATAGGACAAAGCGTTCCGCCGTGTGTCATCATAGAGGTCATCGAAAGCACCATTCCGAAACAATGGAACATCGGCACTTGTATCATCATACGGTCCGCCGTAGACAGATCCATTCTGTCTCCGATAGTCTTGCCGTTATTTACGACGTTTCTGTGCGTAAGCATAACGCCCTTGGGAAATCCCGTCGTGCCCGACGTGTACTGCATATTGCAAACGTCACCCGGTTTGACTAAAGACGCACGTCTTCTTACTTCCTCGCGAGGAACAAGCGAAGAACGGGAGAGCATTTGCTCGTACGTAAGGCAACCGTCCATAGAAAAGCCCACCGTAACGACGTTTCGCAAAAATGGAAGATTTTTGGAATAAAGCGGCTTTCCCGGCTCTAAAGTTTTAAGTTCGGGACAAAGTTCTTCTATAATTTCCTTATAGTTAATGTCCTTGCAATACTCTATCATAACGAGCGTATGCGTGTCGGACTGCTTTAGCAAATATTCGATTTCGTGAATCTTATAAGCGGTGTTGACCGTAACCAAAACCGCGCCTATCTTCGTCGTTGCCCAAAACGTAATAAACCATTCGGGAACGTTAGTTGCCCATACCGCAACGTGATCGCCTGCTTTTACGCCGAGCGAAATAAGCGCTGCGGCACATTCGTCAACGTCACGTCTGAATTGCTTATAGGTCCTTGTGTAATCGAGAGTAGGATACTTGAAGGCGTACTGATCGGGATATTTTTCCGCCATCGTATCAAGTACGTCAGAGAAGGTGGCGTCGATAACTTCGTATTTTTTCCATACAAAAGTTCCCGTTTTTGCTCTGTTGTAGTATACCTTATCAAATTTTTTCTTCTCGCGGTTGAGCTTTGAGATATAGTTTGAAAAGTGAGTCAAAACTATATCCGCATCATTGATCTCATCGTTCCACGCCGCACATATATATCCTTCGTAATTAAGCGAGGAAAGCGCGTTTATGAGCTTTGCTACGTCAAGTTCTCCTTCACCGATAAGAACCGTTTTCCCGTCTTTCATATCTCCCAGACGAACGTATTTTATATATGCTCCCAAAGTCTTTATGGTCGCTTCTGCCGTTTGCCCTGCCGCAAAGCACGTGCCTCTGACATTCCACGAAGCACCGATAGCAGCAGAAGAAAAATGGTTTATTATATCAATAACTTTCTCCGTATTTGCCAATGCTCCGACCGTTTCAAACAAAATATTTACGTCTGAATTTTCGGCTTTCTTTACGGCGGCGGTGAGCTTTTCATCCACCTCGTTAAGCATCATCACATACCAGTCTGCGGGGCGCATCTTCACGCACTCCTCGCATTCACACTGGTTGTTCAACTGCCGTTTCTCCCGCCATATTCACGTATTTAAGTACCGTGTCCGACGTGACGTTTTCACTGTCGATGCTATCCGGCATACGAATTGCGCAAACAGCAAGATTTCTGTTTACAAGCTTTCTTTTTGCCGATGCCGTACGGTCTCGTCTTAATATACTGTCGTTATGTGAGTTACGCTCTTTTATTGCGTCGTATATTTCAAATCCGTCAAATCCGTATTCATAGGCATAACGACAAGTATCAAGAAAAGTCGGACGACTTACATTTTTCGTTGAAAATGCTATTTTCATATCTTACGATTATGCCTCCTCAAAAACGATCTTGTTAAGTGCGTTGATATATGCTCTTATACTTGCCGCAACAATATCGGTCGAAGTTCCGTTACCTGAATAGAGCTTACCGCCGTTTCTAAGCCTTACCAAAGCGGAACCCAAGGCTTCTTTGCCCTCCGTCACGGATTGAACTTGAAAATCGTCAAGCTCGTAGTGGTGTCCTATGCACTGTTCGATAGCTCTGAACGCAGAATCTATAGGACCGTCTCCGCTTGCAACGCCGCATATTATCTCGTCATTGGTTCTGAGCGTTACCTGCGACATTGAGTTTGCCGCGTTGGAGCTTGTAGTCGTATACGTTTCAAAATGGTAAGTCGACGGAGCTTGCATAGCAGAGCTTGCAATAAGCGCTTCAAATTCCTTCAAGCCGACTGCACCTTTCTTCTCGCATACCTGCATAAGTGCTTTATATACGTTTCCTACGTCGGAATCGGAAAGCTCGTATCCGAGAAGTGCCGCAGACTGTGCCACCTGCGAAACTGTTGAATCGGAATCAAGCAAAATTTTCTTTTTATCACTTACGTCCTCTTCTCTTTCGAAGCTATTGTGACCAATGCCCGAAATCATACCGTCAATACTCGTATGGATCTTGGTGGTATCAAGCTCTATTTTCGCTCCTATTTGAGATGTGCAAACATTCATCGCATCGGAAAATTTTCCGACAGAGAGAACCTCTTTACCCGACATAGCGCATTTAACGCCATCGGCACCGCTCTTTATCGCCGAAAAGGCAGAAGCGACCGCCATATTAATACGGTCCGACACCTGAACGTAAACGGGAACGGCAGTGCTTTCTTTCACCTTTGCTACGAGTTTAGAAAAATTATCGGGAGTGCAAACGCCCGCATCATCACAAACCGTGACTATCGCAGCGCCGCTTACCCGAGCTTCTTTTATGGCAGAGATGAGAAAATCCTCATCTGCTCTCGTAGCATCAAGCGCTGAAAATTCAACGTCTGCGCAGTAAGATTTCGCCTCTTTTATGAGCTCGGATATTTTTTCAAGCATAGCACTTTGCTTTACGTGATAAGTGTATTCCATCTGAATCGTGGATACAGGCAATGCCACTTGGAGGCGGGGGCTATGCGCTTCTTTTATACATTCCCAAGCGTCCGCGACGCTTTCGCGGGTAAATCCGACGGGAATTGCAAGAACCGCGTTTTGTACGTTCTGTGCGATAGTTTTATATATAATTCTATCCTCACGAAGCGATTTCACGGGCGGAAGCTCAATTGCACTGACACCGATCATATCGGCGCAATTTGCAATAGCGGATTTTTCACGGAACAGTAGGGATACCTCTCTCTGCTCGGAAAGCTTCGCAAGCGTAATATCGGTAACGTTGATTTTTTTCATTTTTAAAGACTCCTCTCAAAATCGAAATATAAAACGGTTTTTGCAAACAAAAAAACGTTTCCGTCTCCTTGCAATTGAAAGAGACGAAAACGTTGTCACAGTTTCCGCGGTACCACTCTTCTTCATCCTTTGCAGGATGCACTTTAGATGCAAACACATCTTAACTCTGTTACGGGAGTTCCCGTCCGCCGCTACTCATTGTTCGCGTCGGCCGCTCCGCGGCGAGCTTCGGCAAAATCTTTCGGGCGTCTTGCACCAACCGACGTCTCTCTTCACGAAAGCTTATTGCTTACTATTCCGCATCTCAGCGTTTTAAATTTGCTATATTTTATCACATAAAATTTAACTTTGTCAATACCTTGGTAAAAATTTTTTGAAAAATTTTACACGTCGAGCCTTGACACGTCAAGTATGCTTTCCCTCTTTACCGCGACGTAGCTTTCGCCGCCACGAAGCATTACCACTGCGGGACGGGGGATCCTGTTGTAGTTCGACGCCATCGAATAATGATACGCGCCAGTCGTCGTGCAGGCAAGAAGGTCGTTTCTCTTTACCGAGTCGGGAAGCATTATCCCCTTTGCGATAACGTCGCCGCTTTCACAGCACTTACCTACGACCGTGCACTCCATATCGCATCTTGCGTTCATATCGTTTGCGTAAAATACGGTGTATTTTGCACCGTAAAGCGCGTGTCTTATATTATCCGTCATACCGCCGTCAACGCTGACGTAATTCTTATAGCCCTTTATCCTCTTGACCGTGCCGACGCTGTAAAGCGTGATACCGGCTTCGGCAACTATGCTTCTGCCCGGCTCAAAAGTCACGGTGGGAACGTCAAGCGAAAGCGCCTTGCACTTTTCGTTTATATAGTTTCCGATAAAAGCAATGTTCTTGCCTATCTCCATAGTTGGATCGTCCATCGTATATCTTGCGCCAAATCCCCCGCCGAGTCCGAGCTCTCTTACGCTGTGAGAAAAATCGACCTTTATCTTCTTTGCGAATTCAAGCATAATCTCGGCAGAGCGTATATATACGTCCGTATCGAAAACTTGGCTTCCGACGTGAGCGTGGATTCCCTCGAAGTCGAGATTTTCCAAAGATAAAACCGTCTTTATCGCCTCATAAGCCTGTCCCGTCTCTATTGCAAAGCCGAATTTCGAATCGACCTTGCCCGTAGAAATAGCTTCATACGTGTGGGGGTCTATACCGGGGGTAAGGCGCAAAAGTGCCTTCTGCGTGATGCCGTGAGAAGCGGCAGTGATGGAATATGCGCCGCCGCCCATGGCAACCGCCACATCCAGGCCGCCGGCGCCGAAGGCGGGCAGCAGGGTGATACCGGTCACCGTTGCCATTGTGCGGAAACGGATCTGGTCGTAAGGCACTTCCACCACCAGGTCATTGCCTTCCAGGCGGTAGATGATGGTTACGTTGAACAGTTCCTTATTGGTTTCTTTCTTCTGGGCAACCCACTGCTGGTCGATAGCGAATTCTTCTTCATTGTAGCCAACTTCCGTCAGATACGTCTGAATGTTCGCCTTCATTTCATCCTTTACATCCTTGAGGATATAAAGTTCCTGGGTTTCCAGAGCGGGATACAGCGTCAGCAGTTCATCTCTCTTCTGACGATTTTCATCTGTATCATTCAGTTTAGCCAGGGTGGAAGGGCCCTGCTTGGTGTAGTTGGACTGCACCTGCTTTTTGGCCTTGCCCTTCATGGCTTTGGTGTAAGCATCGTAGCGTTCCTTGGTCCAGGCCTGAGGAATCATGTATTCCTTTTCGATGTTACCCACGGCATACGTTACGCGGATTTCATCGGTTTCAGCGCCCTCGCCTGCTTTCACAAATTCGATTGTGTAATTGCCGTTGGCAATGGAATATTC
>CALCTE010000154.1 GCA_937893885.1 uncultured Clostridia bacterium
GATTTCCCCTGTTCTTTCCCTTGGGATTGATATATGTTTAGTCATCTGTTGTTGGTTTTTGCGCCAGCAGCCTCCTCAAAAGTAATGGAATTACCCGGCTCGTCCGTTTGGAAAAAATGAGCCTTATGCATATTCAGCGACAGGGTAAGGTGACTTCCTGGTTTTGCAGGACATTTTGATGTAACTTTTGCAATCAATTGGGTTTGAAGTGCGGTAAAATACAGTAACGTTTCAGCACCTATCAGCTCGGTCACTTCCACCTCTATTTGTAAGAAGGATGCATCGCCCGCTGGCGCAGAAGCTTCTTCATAATAAATATCTTCGGGGCGTATGCCCATGATCAGCTTTTCCCCCACATGCTTTGCAATATAGACATTTTTATCACTTGGGATGTTAAAGGAAACTCCATCAGCCTTTGCTACAAAAGCATCTCCGACCTTATCAATTTCCACTGGTATAAAGTTCATTTGAGGTGTACCGATAAAACCTGCCACAAACCGATTGCATGGATTGTCATAAAGCCTTTGTGGGGTGTCGACCTGCAAAATCGAGCCTGCGTTCATAACCACAATTCTATCGGCCATTGTCATAGCTTCAATTTGGTCATGAGTAACGTATACTGTAGTGGCTTTTACTTGTTGATGAATTCTTCTAATTTCAGCACGCATGTTAACTCTTTGAATAGCATCTAAGTTACTTAAAGGTTCATCCATTAAGAAAACTTTTGGCTCTCGAACAATTGCTCTTGCTAACGCTACTCTTTGTCTTTGACCGCCCGATAGCTTATCGCCGTGCTCGCCGACTTGCGTGTTAAGACCCTGCGGCATTTTCTTTACCATATCTTCCAGGTTTGCCGCCTTTATGGCGTTCCAGAGCTCCATTTCGGATATGTTGGGGTTACCGAATGTAATGTTTTCTCTTATCGTACCAGAGAAAAGCACGGAGCTTTGAGGGACGACTGCAATATGTGAGCGGTAGGACTGAAGGTCAATGTCCTTTATGTCATTACCGTCTACGGTAAGCTTTCCGCTTTGCGCTTTGTAAAATCCGATGACCATGTTTATAAGGGTGGATTTTCCTGAGCCCGACTCGCCGACGAGCGCGATGGTTTCGCCTTTGTTGATTTTAAGACTTAGGTTTTTAATAACAGGCTCGCCTTCTTTATAGCTGAAATTGACGTCAGAAAATTCGTATTCACCGTCAACTTTTTCAACTTGAAGCTTGCCTTCGTTGTCTTCGATATCGTAAGCGCCCAAAATGTCGCCGACGGACTTAACGGACTCAAATCCCTTCGTCAAAATTGGCAAAAGACCGATTATTCTTGATACGTTATTCGCTATGCTTGAAAAATAGCTTTGATAAAGCGATATGTCGCCGACGGATATTACGCCTCTTGTCGCCATAAGCACGTTTATGACGAGGCATACTATCTGAAATACGCATACGGTCACCCAGTTTACCGAGCCGAAGAAAGCTTGTGTTACGTCGAGCGCGTATCCGCGAGAGGCAACTTTTTTAAGCCTGTGGTTTATTTTTTCGCTTTCGATGTCCTCCAAAGCGTGCGCTTTTGTGACGGGGATAAGCTCGACCATTTCCATTACTGCCGCTGAGGTTTTTTCTATCTCATGACGGAAATCGGCGTTTCTTTTTCTAATGGTTGTTTTGAACATCGTTGTAACGAGAAGCTCAATCGGAATAAGCGCAAGAAATATTAAAAGCACTGAGGGAGCGCGCACGATCGTTATTCCAATAGTACACACAAGGCTGAATAAGATCTCAATAACGCCTCCGAAGGCTTGCGCCGAGAGGGCTTCTATAGCCTCAACGTCACGCATTATCTTCGATTGTATACGTCCCGACTGCATTTCCTTATGGAAGGAAAGCGAGAGCTGTTGGAGCTTTCTTACCATTGTATTTCGAAGCTTTATCTCCACGCTTCTTATTGCCTTGCTGGAGTTTTTAACGTAAAGATAGTTGAGCGGTATGTTCAAAAGATAAAGCGTAAGCAGTATAGCGAAATATATAAAAAGCTTCTTATAGTCTAAGGGCACGTTGTTTGCGTGGGCATATACGACAAGGTCGATTGCGGAAGCCGTAAATATCGGCGCCGCGATAACGGGCAGATATTTTAAAAATACGAATAGGGCAGATTTTATGATTCTCCAATAATTGCCTTTATATATCTTCAAAAGTATCTTTAAAGGCTTCGAATCACTTTCGAAATAGCGTAAGAAACTTTCTTCGCCTTCAAGCTGTTTTTCTAATTCGTCGAATTCGTTTTCAAGGGCTTGTTCTTTGCGGTTTTCGCTCATGATCAAATACCTCCTAAAACCTTATTCGCTTGTAGAATAGACAAGAAACGGAGTTTTGTCAACCCCTTTTTTAAAAATAAAAAAAATTAAGCATTATTTATGAAAAAATCCCTGCAATTTTGTTGATAATGTAGCTTGAAGCATCAATTTTCGAATGATATAATATAGGAAAATACGTTTATAGGAGATAAATAATGAATTGGAAAGTATTTTTTACAGATCTCTTGCAATCTATCGGAGTTAAGCTTATATTCGCCGCACTCCTATTTGCTGTCGGAATGTGGGCGGCAAAACTTTTGCCGAAGATCTTGATGAAAACAAGAGGATATAAGCGCCTTGACGAAACTTTGGCAAACTTCATAATGAGCTTCATAAAGATAGTTCTTTACGCCGCCGTATTTGTATCGGTAGCCATCGTATTAGGAGTTCCCGCAACCTCATTTATAACGGCACTTGCATCTGCGGGTGTCGCCATAGGTCTTGCGCTTCAAGGCTCGCTGTCTAATTTTGCAGGCGGAATTATGATACTTCTTTTTAAGCCCTTTAAGGACGGCGACTACATCGAAGGTGCGGGAGTTTCGGGCACCGTAAAAAGCATTACCATTTTCTATACTATTTTGGATACACCCGACAATAAGCAGATAACTGTTCCCAATGGCTCGCTTTCGAACTCGTCCGTCATCAATTATTCGGCACACGAGACGAGGAGAAACGATCTCGTATTCACGGTTTCGTATGAAAGCGACGTCGAAAGCGTTAAGGCGATACTTTTAAAAGCGGCGTATGACGACGAGCGCGTTTTAAAAGATCCCGCTCCCGTGGCACTCGTAAATAATCATGGCGACAACGGCCTTGAGTTTACGCTTCGTATATGGACGAAGGGCGCAGACTACTGGGACGCAAATTTTGCATTAAAAGAGAGGATAAAGCAGCTTTTCGATAAATACGAAATAAGCATACCTTATCCTCAAATGGACGTTCATATTGAAAGCAAATAATTATTTCTTTCTGACGGTATAACCGAAAGTACCGACTCTTTTACCGAGGGCAAAATATTCCCCGTGAGCATAGGCTGCAAGACCTGCTTTTTCGAGGTGTATTTTGCCTTTTTTGTCTATTATTTCCTCGTCAACGTCAACTGCAACTATATCAGCGATAAACATATCGTGTGAGCCGAGCTCAACGACCTGCCTCACTTTACATTCGAGACTGAGAGGGCTTTCCTTTATAACGGGGCAGGAGGAAAGAGCCGATGCTTTTTCTGCCGTCAGATTGCATTTTGCAAATTTATCCGTATCCTTACCGCTTTTTACGCCGCAGTAGTCTGCTGCCGCCACAAGCGGAACGGTGCAGAGATTTATAACGAACTCGCCGCTTTCTTTAATTATGTGATGCGAGAATCTTTCTTTTCTGACGGCGATATAGGTCGTAGGCGGAGTTGACGCGAGAATTCCCGTCCACGCGATAGTGATTACGTTTGGTTTTTCAACAGTTCCCACACTTACCAAAGCGGGAGGAACGGGGGAGAGCATTGCCGAGCCTTTTAAACTTATCTTTGCCATAACAGCCTCCAAAATTTTGTTATAATATATTATATCATATATTTGTGCGGAGCGCAACATTGTTTTGAAACCGACAGATAAAAATGTAAATTTAGTAAATAGTGAAAAAGTAAAATCCCGCTCTCTTACGAGAACGGGATTTTTGGAGCTGATAGCCGGAATTGAACCGGCGACCTCATCCTTACCAAGGATGCGCTCTACCATCTGAGCTATATCAGCTGGCGACTCGGATGGGGCTCGAACCCACGACCTCCAGCGTGACAGGCTGGCGTTCTAACCAACTGAACTACTCGGCCAAATTTTGGTGGGAACAACAGGGCTCGAACCTGTGACCCTCTGCTTGTAAGGCAGATGCTCTCCCAGCTGAGCTATGCTCCCGTTCGTGCGACCCATCGGGTCAAGCGACGAAAGTTATTCTAACAGAAGAATCCTCTGTTGTCAACCACCAAATTGCAATTTTTCTAATTTTTTTTCGCAGCGTTTTCCAGTGCTTCCAGATCCTCTGCGGAGAAGTGGTACACCTCGTCGCAGAACTGGCAGGTCAGCTCCGCCTGTCCCTGTTCCTCGCGGATCTGGCGCAGCTCGTCCGCACCGATGCTCAGCAGTGCACGCTCCACGCGGTCGCGGGTGCAGTAGCAGCGGTACTCAATGGGGGAAGTCTCCAGAATGCGCAGATCGAAATCGCTCATCACATGGCGCAGCAGCTTTTCGGGATCGGGGTCGTGGGAGAGGAATGCACTGACGCTCTCCGCCGCATAGATACCGCCCTCCACCATGGTGATGATATCCTCGCTTGCGCCGGGCAACAGCTGGATCAGATAGCCGCCCGCTGCCTTCACGCTCTGGTCACGATCCACCAGCACGCCCAGACCGCAGGCAGAGGGGATCTGGTCGCTGGAAAGGAGATAGGAGCTCAGGTCCTCGGCGATCTCGCCGCTGACCAGGGCGGTCTGACCGGCATAGGGTTCTTTCAGTCCCAGATCCTTGATCCTTTCCACTTCTGACAGCATATCTTCCGCTCCGGGGAAGACCGAGCCAAAGGCGACGATGCCGTCGGTACCGTTGATGGTCAGAGATCACCTGTTGACAATCTTGACGGAGCGATTGGGGCCCACGACGCACATAACAGTTTTGTTCACGAACGATGTGGAG
>CALCTE010000155.1 GCA_937893885.1 uncultured Clostridia bacterium
CGTTTGCCTCGTAGCTTGTTTCGCAATACCGTTAAGCTGGGGCGACACCGCACAGTACATTTTCTTCTTTATCGCATACACTCTTCTTAACGCAGTATTCTTTACCGCAAACAATATCGCATATGCATCTCTTACCGCACTCGTAACCAAGAACACCAATGAAAGAGTTCAGCTTGGAACCTTCCGCTTTATCTTTGCGTTCGGTACGAAGATCTTCATCGAGGCAATTACCGTATTCGCGGTAACCTGGCTTGGTGGCGGCGCAATGGGTTGGAGAAACATTGCAATCATCTACGCTGTTATCGGTCTTATCGTTAATACCATTTCAGTATTCTCCGTTAAGGAGCTTCCCGAGGCTGACGAGGGAATGGAAGAGGAGAGAGACGAGGAGCACAAGCTCACCTTCCTTCAGTCCTTCAAGCTTCTACTTAAGAACAAGTACTACGTTGTAATTTGCCTTACCTATATTCTTACTCAGCTTTACGCATCTGTTATCGGTATGGGTACCTACTACACAAAGTATATCCTTGGCGATGAAACATTGTTCAGTGATATCTCACTTGCAATCAATATTACGATGGTCGTTGCTCTGATCGCGCTCCCGTTCGCAATCAAGAAGATGCGTGGTATGTACAAGCTGAATTTGCTCGGTTACATCATTGCAGCAGCAGGCAGAGTCGGTGTAATGGTTGCCGGCTATGCAGGAAACGTTCCGCTGATGCTTGTCTTTACCGCAGTATCGACGATCGGTATCGCGCCTCTCCAGGGCGATATGAACGCTCTGATCGCATCCTGCTCCGAGTATACAACGCTTACCACAGGTCACCGCATTGACGGTATGATGTTCTCTTGCTCCTCTCTTGGAATCAAGATCGGCGGTGCTTTCGGTACAGCTATTTGCGGTTGGCTCCTCGATTCCACAGGTTTCGTAGAAAACACCACCCAAAACGCAGCAACCACCGGAATGCTTTACTTCCTCTATCTGTGGGCACCCATTATCATCTGCGGCGGTGTATTCCTTTTGCTCTCGCTTCTCAAGGTTGAGAAGGCAAACGACAAGCTTCTCGCTGAAAGAGAAGATAAAACAGTTCCCGATGTTTACGGAAACGTATAAGGAGGCACAAAATGAAAGAGTACGAAAGATTCGAACGAATTGGAACAACCCCTCACAGAAGCTACTACATCCCTTTTGCAGAAAATGACGTGATCAGAACCAAGCACGGCATTCAGGACCGTGCATCCAGCTCCCGTTTCACCTCTCTTGACGGTGTATGGCAGATCAAGAAGCACGACCACGTTGAGGATTTTGAGATCAACGAAAAGCTTGAGGACAGAATCCCCG
>CALCTE010000156.1 GCA_937893885.1 uncultured Clostridia bacterium
GTTTCAATATTGGGATTGGTTTGATTTTATCGGCGTTATTTGTGTTTTTTAGAGATATAACATATTTATATGATATCTTTTTGGTTTTTATTTCGCCCTTCAAAAGCTGTTGCTTACGCTTAAACTCCTCGACCGTGTTCTGTGCCTCCCACTGAAACGGCGTGAAAGGCTTGGGAATGAACGCGGCAACACTTATTGTGACGTTTACGCCCTTTCCCTTTGCGTGATCGACCTTGTAATATTCGTCCACGACCTTTTTTGCAAGCTCGGCAATACCCACAATATCCTCATCGGTCTCGGTGGGAAGTCCTATCATAAAGTATAGCTTTATGTTGGTTTTACCCACGGAAAAGGCTTCTCTTGCCATACGCAGTATCTCATCTTCTGTCACGTTCTTATTTATTACGTCGCGAAGTCTCTGCGTACCAGCTTCGGGAGCAAAAGTAAGTCCGCTTCCGCGCGTGCCCGATATTTTTTTGTAAAGCTCGCCGTTGAAGTTATCGACTCTCATCGAAGGAAGCGATAGGCTTATCTTCTTGCCGTCAGTCCAAGTAACGAGTTCGTTTACAAGCTCTTCAAGCTTCGAATAATCGCTTATCGAAAGCGACGAAAGCGATATTTCATCGTATCCCGTAAACTCGCACAGCTTCTTTGCCTGTTCGTTTATGTTCTCTACGCTTCTCTCTCTTACCGGGCGGTTTAAAAAGCCCGCTTGGCAAAAACGGCAGCCTCTGAAGCAACCTCTGAACACCTCTATCATCACCCTGTCGTGAACGGCGTCAAGAGACGGCACGGGTTCGCAAGAGTGTGTGAACATCGCGTTTAAATCACCGACGGCGCTTTTCGTTATAAGCGCGGGTACGTCGTCATAGAGCGGAGATATCTTTTCTATCTGTCCGTTTTCCTTATACGTGACGGTATAAAGAGAAGGTACGTATACTCCGTTTATCTTCGACGCAAGGCGTAAAAATTCATTCTTTGAAACACCCTTTTTCTTGGATTCGACGTATAAATCCATGATTTCATTGAGCATTTCCTCGCCCTCTCCTACGTAGAAAAGATCAAAGAAATCGCATAAAGGCTCCGGATTATATGCACAGGGGCCGCCGCCTATAACGATGGGGGCGTCTTCTGCTCTGTCCTTCGCAAGAAGCGGTATCTTTGCAAGAGAAAGCATATAAAGCACGTTGGTGTAGCTCATTTCGTGCTGAAGCGTAAATCCCAAAAAATCAAACTCGGAAAGCGCATCTCCGCTTTCAAGTGCGTAGAGAGGGATATCCTTCGTTTTTAAAAGCTCGCCCATATCGTGCCAGGGTGCAAACGCTCTCTCGCAATAGCAGTCCTCTCTGTTATTTAAAAATCCGCAAAGTATCTTCATTCCGAGATTTGACATTCCTATCTCGTAGACGTCCGGGAAGCAAAATGCAAAACGGATAAGAGCCTTCGTTTTGTCTTTTTTCGCTTCTCCGTACTCGCCTCCGACGTAGCGCGAAGGCTTTTGCACCTTTAATAAATCTTTTTCAAGCTCTTTTGGAAACATTTATAGTCTCTCCTTCAGTATCTCTTTAAGAAAATGACCCGTATAGGAGTTTTCGCATTTTGCGATATCCTCGGGTGTACCTTGCGCGACAAGAGTTCCGCCTTTATCTCCTCCCTCAGGTCCGAGGTCAACAACGTAGTCCGCACATTTGATAACGTCAAGGTTATGCTCGATGACTATTACCGAATTTCCGCTCTCTACAAGGCGTTGAAGTATGGCGATAAGGTTGTTTACGTCATAAGAATGAAGTCCCGTCGTGGGCTCGTCAAGTATATATACAGTCTTGCCCGTGGATTTTTTAGAAAGCTCGGTCGCAAGCTTCACTCTCTGCGCTTCACCGCCCGAAAGTGTCGTCGACGACTGTCCGAGCTTGATATATCCGAGTCCGACATCGGAAAGCGTCTGTATCTTGCGCCTTATTTTAGGTACGTTATCGAAGAACACAAGAGCCTCGTCTACAGTCATATCCAACACGTCGGAAATGTTTTTGTCCTTATATTTGACCTCAAGCGTTTCTCTGTTGTACCTTGCGCCCTTACATACGTCACACATAATATAAACATCGGGAAGGAAGTTCATCTCGATAAGCATAGTGCCGTCGCCACGGCAAGCTTCGCACCTGCCGCCCTTTACGTTAAAGGAGAAACGCGATGCGTCATATCCCCGCGCCTTTGCGTCCTTCGTGGAAGCAAAAAGCTCTCTTATATCCGTGAATACACCCGTATAAGTCGCGGGGTTTGAACGCGGCGTTCTGCCTATCGGCGATTGGTCGATATTTATGACTTTGTCAAGTGCGCTTACACCGCTTATCTTCGAATAATTGCCGGGTGTGGTATATGCGCCGTTTAGCTTTCTTGCGAGTGCCTTATACAGTATTTCGTTGACAAGAGAGCTTTTTCCCGAGCCTGATACACCCGTAACACAGCAAAACGTTCCGAGAGGAAACGCTACGGTGAGATTCTTTAAATTATGCTCCCTTGCACCTTGAACGGTTAAAAGATTTCCGTTGCCCTTACGTCTTGTGATCGGTATCTCTATCTTTCTTCTGCCCGAAAGATAGTCGCCGGTTAAGGATTTTTTATTTTTCGCTATCTGCTCGGGTGTGCCTACCGCGACGATTTCT
>CALCTE010000157.1 GCA_937893885.1 uncultured Clostridia bacterium
CTTGAATTTTTAGATATGCCGGGAGTTGTGCTTTTTGCACACGCCGAGCAGATAAAGAATGCCAAGGGAGCGGTATTTTACAGCCCTGAGGGAACGGAGAGAATCGAATTTCTCATTTCCGCCAACGTGGGAGAAGAGCCAAAACCCCTATCGAAGATAGCTTCGGGCGGTGAGCTTTCGCGTATCGTTCTTGCCATAAAATCCGTTTTAAACGAAAAGGAAGGCACTGGTACGCTTATTTTTGACGAGGTGGACACGGGTGTTTCGGGCAAGACCTCTTATAAGGTCGGCGTGAAGCTTCTTTCCGCATCACGCTCCGCGCAGGTCTTCTGCGTAACGCACAGCGCGCAGATAGCTTCCCTTGCGGACTCACACCTAAAGGTATCGAAATCCGCATACAATGGCCGCTCTTTTACGGAAGTCACAGAGCTTTCGAAGGAACAAAGAGTTATGGAAATTGCGAGAATAATGGGCGGTGACATAATCAGCAAGACCTTCGCAGACAGCGCAAGGGAACTGATATCAAACGCCGAAATATTAAAAAGTCAAATGTAAACGAAAGGAATATACAATGAAAATCTACGACGAACTTAAGGCGCGCGGCCTTATTGCACAGGTAACAAACGAGGAGGAGATAAGCGAGCTTATCAATAACGGTAAAGCTACGTTTTATATCGGCTTTGACTGTACGGCTGACAGCCTTACGGCAGGCCACTTTATGGCTTTGACGCTTATGAAAAGACTTCAGATGGCGGGAAATAAACCCATCGCGCTCATAGGCGGCGGTACGACTATGATCGGCGATCCTTCGGGCAGAACCGATATGCGTAAAATGCTCACGAAGGAGGATATCGACCATAACGCAGAGTGTTTTAAGCGCCAGATGGAGCGTTTTATCGACTTTGGCGAGGGTAAGGCGCAGATGCTCAACAACGCAGATTGGCTTTTGTCGCTTAACTACGTTGAGCTTTTAAGAGAGGTTGGTTCTTGCTTTTCCGTAAACAATATGCTGCGCGCCGAGTGCTATAAGCAGAGAATGGAAAAGGGACTTTCCTTCCTTGAATTCAACTATATGATAATGCAGTCCTACGACTTCTATCATCTATTCCAGACCTACGGCTGTAATATGCAATTTGGCGGTGATGACCAGTGGTCAAATATGCTTGGCGGAACAGAGCTTATCCGCCGTAAGCTTGGCAAGGATGCTTATGCTATGACTATCACTCTTCTTCTTAACTCTGAGGGTAAGAAGATGGGTAAGACACAGTCGGGTGCAGTATGGCTCGATCCCAAGAAGACAAGCCCTTATGACTTCTATCAGTACTGGCGTAACGTTGCTGATGCTGACGTTCTTAAGTGTATAAGAATGCTCACATTCCTTCCGCTCGAGGAGATCGACAAGATGGATACTTGGGAAGGAGCACAGCTTAATACCGCAAAGGAAATTCTTGCATATGAGCTTACAAAGCTTGTTCACGGTGAGGAAGAGGCAAACAAGGCACAAAGCGCTGCACAGTCAATTTTCGGCGC
>CALCTE010000158.1 GCA_937893885.1 uncultured Clostridia bacterium
ATGGCAGACGTGACGGACTCAAAATCCGTTGGTAGCAATACCGTGCGGGTTCAAGTCCCGCCACCGGCACCAAAAAGTCCATCGCATTGCGGTGGGCTTTTTTATTGCAATTTTCAGGAGTGAGTATTATGGAAAAAAACAAGACCTCGCTTGTATTCACGGGTGATATTGGATTTGACCGCTATATGGATGGAAAGTGGGAAGACGATTCTTTACTGTCCAACGAAATTTTAGATTTCTTCAATAGTGCCGATCACACTGTTGCAAACGTAGAAGGTGCCATTATGGATATCGTAAACGACGGATCTCGCGGCGCCTACTTTCACACAATGGACCCAAAAGCCATCAATGTGTTAAATAAAATACATGCTGATATTTGGAGCATTGGAAATAATCACATTACTGATGCGGGTAAAGACGGAGTCGTCAGTACGAAGGCATTTGCCGCACAAAACGGTGTTCGCCCCATTGGCGCGGGTATTAATGAAGATGATGCATCAAATCCCGTATATCTCGATGAAGCGGGCGGTATAGGCCTTATCTGCACTTCTTACACCGCGGGTAATACTCGTGAGCGTGCCGCTGCAAAGACAAGCGCAGGCGTATTCAGGTGGGACAATTACGAATTGATATCAAAGCGTATCGGTGAAATAAAATCGAAATGCCGTTGGTGTGTTGTCGTTTGTCACGGCGGGGAAGAGTTCACGACTTTACCGAGCCCTTATACACGTGAGCGTTATATGAAATATCTTGAGTTTGGAGCGGACGTTGTCGTTGCTCACCACCCTCACGTACCCGAAAACTATGAGCTTTTCGATAACGGTAAGGCTATTTTCTATTCGCTCGGAAATTTTATTTTCGATACGGATTATCAACGCTCTCACGCTTATACCGACGTCGGAGTTCTTTTAAAGCTTATTTTTACCGAAGAAAAATTCGAATTTGAGGCAATGGGAATTAAGATCGACCGTGAAAACGAGCGCGTTGTCAAGTCATGCCTTCCTGATATTTTTGAAAACATAAGCGCCGATGAATACGAGCGTCTTATACCGTTAGCCGCAAAGGCGTTTACAGAAGAAGAAAAACGGCGTATGGCGTATTTGTTACCCGAAGAATTCGCAAACGCTTTGCAGGATAAGTGGGACAAATATTTCTTCCAAGATAAGCCTTATGAATATTTTGAAAATGAACACATGGACTTTGACCGTCTTGCACCGTTTACCGAAAAAGCAGATGACGGTGAGTGGAAAAACAGTCCTCTTGAAAAGGTGAAAAAGTATATTTTAAAGCTATTATAGCAGTAAATGTGCGTAGCCAACTTTAAAAGTTATATAACATTTTATAAAAAAGGAATATTTCTCTTGAAAGTGCAATAATTTTATGCTATACTATGTCGAAAATATAAATGACGGACTTTTCGGGAGAGATATAATGGAACAGACATTTTCGTTTATTTGCAGTGCGATAATTAAGTTTAGCTCTCGCAAGACAGTTAAAAACCGCTCCACAATGAAGAATGAAATCAAATGAAAACACTATATCAAAGATATAAAAAATTAAACATAAACGACTCATTAATTTGTCTTGAAAAAGTCAAGGATATAACCCCGTATTTTTGCTATCCGACGAATGCAAAGCCTATCGGTTTTGAGGGCTGTATTATGTACTGTTTCATTAAACCTTACGGTGAGACGGTGTTTGCCTGCAATCCCGAAACTTGTGCTGACAGCTACGTTTATCCTTTGGCGAGAACTTTTGAGGATTTTTTAAGACTCATACTTGCTTGCGGTTCAACAAATCCCATAGAGCAGATTGTGTATATGAACAAGGAGCAGTTTTTAAAACATCTTCAAACGGAAGAATCAAACCGCACGGACGAGCATAGAACGTTGCTACGTTATCTCGAAACACAACTGGGTATTTCTCCTATGGAAAATCCTTATGAGTACGTAAAGGAAGTACAATCCGATTTTGATGGAAGCGGCATAAAATACAGCAATGAATATTATGACGTTTTAGGGCTTAAAGATAGGATAGTATCATCAAAGGATTACGATTTCTGTGAAATCGTTACCGTGAACATACCAAAGAAAAAATGATAGCGGAGGAAAATCCTCCGCTATTTTGTATAAGAAAAACGACAAGCCAAAACTTGTCGTTTTTTTGGAGCTGATGATGGGATTTGAACCCACGGCCTATTGATTACGAATCAATTGCGCTACCACTGCGCCACATCAGCAAATATTGAATTTAATAAGCGAACAACAGTATATTACCACACCTTTTTTATTAAGTCAAGATGATTTTGAATTTTTTTCGAATATTAAGACAAAAAAATCAAATTATTTAAATTTTTTATATAAAACTATTGCATTTGTAATAAAATAGTGATAGAATACTTACAAGAATGATAATGATTTAAGAAAGAGTGGTGTTTTTCCCCACTCTTTTGTGTTTGTTTGAGGGATATATGAAAAAAGAAGTAATTATCACTGAAGTCACAAAAATAGCAGAACCCTTATGCGAAGAGCTCGAACTTATCTTATACGACGTCGATTTCTTTAAAGAAGGCGCAGACTATAACCTCTGCCTTTTAATAGACAAAGAAGGCGGAGTTTTCATTGAAGACTGCGAAAGTTTAAGCAGAGCGATAGACCCGCTTCTTGATGATATAGCCGCTTTGGACTGTCAGTACTGCCTCGAAGTTTCTTCCTGCGGTGCGGACAGAAAGCTCACAAAGCCTGCGCATTTTGACGGCGCAATAGGCGAGAGGATCGAGATAGGGTTTTATACAAAGATTGACGGCTCGAAAAAAGTGATAGGCGTTTTGTTATCACATGATGAAAATACTTTGACTTTGGAAATTAACGGAGAAGAAAAGAAATACAATAAAAAAGATATAAGCTCTGCAAAGGTTGACGTTGATTACGACAAGCTGTTTGCGGAAAAGAATGTATAATTTCGGAGGATTGTCAGATGAACAGCGAATTTTTCACAGCACTTGACCTTATTGAAAAGGAAAAGGGTATACCTAAGGAATATTTGATTGAAAAGGTTGAGTCGGCTCTTTTGGCTGCATATAAGCAAGAATACCGCAAGGACGTTAACTGCAACGTAAGAATCGTAATTGACCAAAACAAAAAAGACGTTAAGATGTATAAGCAATATAATGTTGTCGAGACTGTAGAAAATCCCAACTGTGAGCTTACGCTTGAGCAAGCAAAGACGCATAATAAGAGGGCGAAGCTCGGCGGCGTGATTGAGGAAGAGCTTAAGACAAAGAATTTCGGAAGAATTTCCGCACAGACTGCAAAACAGGTTATAATTCAAGCTATGCGTGAAGCGGAGAGAACGCTTCTTGCAAAGCAGTTTGAAGATAAGAAGGAAGAGATACTCACAGGTAAAGTTATCCGCGTAGATTCCGTAAGCGGAAACGCTTATATCGAAATCGGCAAAAACGAGCTATTGCTTCCCAAAAACGACCAGATAGCAGGAGAGGAACTTTATCCGGGAGATCATATCAAGGTATATCTTTCCGAGGTCAAAAAAGAGACGAGAGGTCCCATTGTTTCCATTTCGAGAACTCACGCGGGACTTATCAAGAGACTTTTCGAGCTTGAAGTACCCGAGATACTTGACGGTACCGTAATTATAATGGGTATTGCAAGAGAAGCGGGTTCAAGAACTAAAATGAGCGTTATGTCAAGAGATCCTGACGTTGACGCTATCGGATCTTGCATCGGCGCAAGAGGTGCTCGTATCAACAGTATTGTAAACGAAATAAAGGGCGAAAAGATCGATATTGTAAAATATTGCGAAGAACCCGAAGAGTATATCAAGATGGCGCTTTCTCCCGCTACGGTGAATGAAGTTATCAAGCTTGAAGAAAAGACCTACAGAGCTGTTGTAGACGAGGATCAGCTTTCACTTGCTATCGGCAAGGAAGGTCAAAACGCACGTCTTGCTGCAAAGCTTACGGGCTTGAAGATAGATATCAAGACATCAAGAGACTGATTATTTGAGGTAGTTTAATGAAAAAAATACCGATTCGCAAGTGTATGGGCTGTAACGCTCAAAAAGAAAAAAGCGAGCTTGTGAGAATTGTTCATTCTCCGGACGGGGAAATATCGGTTGACTTTACGGGCAAAAAGAATGGCAGGGGCGGATATATTTGTAAAGACCCCAAATGCCTTTCGATGATAATAAAATCGCGACGCCTTGAAAAGATATTCGATAAGAAAATTCCCGATTCAGTATATGAAGCTCTTGCAAAGGAGTTTGAAAAAGGTGAATAAGCTTTTAGGCGCACTCGGTCTTGCAAAACGCGCAGGTAAGCTCGTTTCGGGCAGTGACGCGGTACTTGAGGGGATCCGTAGCAGAAAGGCGAAAGCTGTTTATATATGTAGTGACGCTTCGGATAACACCAAAAAGAAATTTTGCGATTCGTGTAAATATTACGGTATTGAATACAGTATTTTATCCTGTAAGATGACCGATTTGTCATCAGCCATCGGAAAGATGGGAAATATTGCCGTCGTATACGTTTCGGATGAAGAAATGAATAAGGCGGTCAGAAAAGCAGCTATAGTGGATGGAGGATGTGTATATGGCAGTACAGACGAAGAATAAATTAAACGCAGTGGCAAAGGCTCTCGGTATGCAAAGTAAGGAGCTTGTTGCTTTCTATGCAGAACACGGAGTTGCCGGTAAAACAACGATGGCGGCACTTTCCTCTGATGAGATGAGCATGATCTTGGAGTATGTTTTAACAAAACACGTTGTTGAAGATGTTACTCCTTATTTGACCGCGCCTGTAAAGAAGAAAGAAGCAAAGGTTGAGCAAGCTCCCATAAAAGAAAAGACGGAAGAGCCCAAGAAGCCGGAAGCTCCCAAAAAGACGGAAGCTCCAAAGAAGCCTGAATCGGAGCAAGAGGTTAAACCTACGCCTAAAAAGCCGGAGCAAAAGCAAAACGTTTCAAGAGACGATTTCAAGCGCACAGACGATAGGAAATTTGCTGACAGAAATCATCAGGCTTCCGCAAAGCAGGAAAACCGTCAGGAATCAAGACAAGAGAGACGTCCTTCTGCAAAGCCTGCTCCTTATCGTCCCGTAAGAGAACCTGCGGTCAATAATGATACTAAAGTCAGAGTGCCCACTTCGCAACAGCAAAATAAACCTAAAGGTCAGGGTGCTGTTAAGGCTAAAACGGGTGAAGTACGTATTGTCGACACGAGAACCACAAGTGTCGATCTTTCCAAGTACGATGAAAGACTTGAGAAATATATTCCCGAAAAGTCTGATAAGAATATAGTTGAAAACAGACAAAAGATAAAGAAAAATAACAGAGACAGGAATTTCGATAAAGAACGCTTGGCTATGGAGAAGATTAAAAAGGCCGAGCTTGAAAAGGCAAGAAATCAACCTCTTACTGTTCATATTCCTCCTGAGATCGTTGTAAGTGAATTTGCACAGAGAATGAAGATAACCGCCTCCGAGATCGTAAAGAAGCTTATGATGCTTGGAGTAATGGTATCGCTTAATCAGACTATTGACTTTGATACTGCAGCCCTCGTTGCCGAAGATCTCGGCGCAAAGGTTGTAAAAGAGGTCGTAGTTACTATCGAAGAAAAACTTATTGACGAAACCGAAGATAAAGAAGAGGATCTTAAGCCCCGTCCTCCCGTACTTGTTGTTATGGGACATGTTGACCATGGTAAGACCTCGCTTCTTGATGCCATAAGAAAAACGAACGTAACAAAGGGAGAAGCGGGCGGTATCACTCAGCACATCGGTGCTTACAGCGTTGATATTGACGGAAAGAAGGTCACCTTCCTTGACACTCCCGGTCACGAAGCCTTTACGACTATGAGAGCTAGAGGCGCGAAGGCTACAGATATAGCAATTCTTGTTGTTGCCGCAGACGACGGTATAATGCCTCAAACAGTTGAAGCCATTAACCACGCAAAAGCTGCAAATATTCCAATTATCGTAGCAATAAACAAAATGGATAAGCCCACCGCTAATCCCGATAAGATCAAGCAGGATCTTACCAATTACGAGCTAGTACCTGAAGAATGGGGCGGTGATACGATTTGCGTGCCCATTTCGGCACTTACAGGTCAGGGTATACCCGAACTTCTTGAAATGGCGCTCTTGGTAGCCGATATGAAGGAGCTTAAGGCTAATCCCGACAGAGAAGCTAAAGGTATCGTTATCGAAGCAAAGCTCGATAAGGGCAAGGGTCCCGTTGCAACCGTTCTCGTACAGAACGGCTCATTAAAGCAGAGTGATATTGTTATCGTCGGTACAACCGTAGGCAGAATTCGTGTTATGACGAACGATATGGGTAAGACCGTGAAGATAGCAGGTCCTTCAACACCTGTTGAGATAGTAGGTCTTTCCGAAGTCCCCAATGCCGGAGATATCCTTAACGTCGTTAAAGATGAGCGTATGGCAAGAGAGCTTGCCGAGCAAAGACGCACAAAGCTTAAAGAAGAGGCGTTTAACGCAAGCCAGAAGGCGTCTTTGGATGATTTGTTTGCGCAGATCTCCGACGGTGCAAAAGAGCTTAACATCGTTGTTAAGGCTGACGTTCAGGGTTCGGTTGAAGCAGTTAAGGCGTCTTTAGTAAAGCTTTCCAACGAAGAGGTAAAAGTAAATGTTATCCACGGTGCAGTAGGCGGAATCAAGGAATCCGACGTAATGCTTGCTGATGCATCAAATGCGATAATAGTAGGCTTTAACGTAAGACCTGATGTAACTGCAAAAGCAAATGCAGAACGTGATAAAGTTGAAATTAAACTCTACCGTGTCATCTACGATGCAATCGCAGATGTTGAAAAAGCGATGAAGGGTATGCTTGATCCAATCTTTGAAGAAAAAGTAATCGGTC